>JAKAOE010000067.1 GCA_021823305.1 Acidobacteriota bacterium | reverse complement strand
AATGCGCGAGCTGGCCTGGGCGCGCACCGACGCCGCGGCGGCGGTGGCGGCGCTGAACCGCTTCCTCAAGCAGCAGATGCCCGCGGCCTACGCGGCGATGGGCAGGAAGCTGCCGTGGCCGCCGATTGGGCCGGTGGCGCTGGGCGCGGCGCCGGAGCGGTAACCTCGGCGCGTATTGACGGGCGGGGGCGGGCCGTGGACAATGGCGGCATCGCGGGTGCGCGGGCGCGCTCACTATGGAAACCGTCCTACTGGCAGAAGACGAACAGGTGGTGCGGAAGCTGATGATGGAGCTCCTGCGCCGCGCCGGGTACGAAGTCTTGGCGGCGGAAAACGGCGCGCTGGCGCTGGAGGCGGCGCGGGCGCACGCCGGGCGGATTCATGTCTTGATCAGCGACGTGGCGATGCCGACCATGACCGGGGTGGACCTGGCGCAAGCGATTGGCGCGCTGCATCCGGGAATCAAGATCCTGCTGGTTTCCGGCTACAGCGATCCCGCGGCGCTGGAGACGATGCGCGGACAGCCCGGATTTTCGTACATGCGCAAGCCGTTCGCCCCGCAGACGCTGATCAAGGAAGTGCGCGCCCTGCTGGACGAAAAGTTGGAGCCGCCGCCGGCCTAAGTGCGCACGCGCGGCGCGGGCGGCGCGGCCGGCGCCAGGCGCGCGTCGGGTTCGGGCTCGCCGAAGGCGAGGCGCGCGGGGATGACGCCGGCCCAGACCGGAAGCGCGTAGTCTTCCGCTTCATCCTTGGGCGGGCCGGTGCGGATTTTGGCGCTGGCTTCGGCGAGCGGCAGCTTGAGCACGAGCGTGGCTTTGAGCTCCTGCGGGTTGGGATGGCGGGCGGCGTCCCAGCGGCCGGGGGCGATCTGGTTGCTGATGACGGCGAGGGCGGCGAGCTTCTCGGCGGGGTCTTCGACGGCGGTGGCGCGGCCGAAGACGACGACCGAGCGGTAGTTCATGGAGTGATGGAACACCGAGCGCGCGAGCACCAGGCCGTCGAGCAGGGTGACGGTGCAGCACACGTCCACGCCGGTGCGCAGCGTGCGCAGCATGCGGCTGGCGGAGGAGCCGTGGAGGTAGAGATTGTCGCCGCGGCGGCCGTAGCCGGTGGGAATGACGACCGGGGCGCCGTCGTGGACGAAGCCGACGTGGCAGAGGAAGGCGGCGTCCAGGATGGCGTGAATCACGGCGGGATCGTAGGCGCCGCGCTCGGGCAGGCGGCGGACCTGGGTGCGCTGGGAGGGTGCCGGCATGGTTCTAAGCTAACATCGGAGCAGGATGGAGACGGATTCCGAACCCGGGCCGGCGCGGGAGCTGGAAGGGCTGGCGCGGCGCTTTGAGCCGGCCGGCGGGATGACCGGCACGCCGCTGCCGGGGCCGGAGCTGGCGGCGCGGGAGCAGCGCCGGGCGGCGGCGGCGCCGCCGCGCGAGCTGTGGCTGCGGGTGACGCTGTTCGCGGCGCTGCTGGGGGCGGTGCTGACCGTGCTCTACGCCTGGGTGCTGGCGCGCCAGGACGTGCTGGCGCCGGTGGACGCCGCCGGGCTGGCGAGCTATCACCGCGTGCTGGTGCCGCTGCTGGCGGCGACGGTGGTGCTGGGGGCGCTGGTGTTGGAGCGGGCGACGGTGCTGGGGATGGTGATGCTGCTGGCCGGCTGCGGCCTGGCGCTGGCCGGCGGCGGGATCTGGCTGGCGCCGGCGATGGTGCTGGGCTGCGTCTGGGCGGCGCGCAAAAAGCCCATGGCGCGCCTGCTGCTGGGGATGCTGCTCCTGATCCCGAGCGCGGCGGGGGTGTACTACGGGCTGATCGGCGGGCTGAGCTTCGCCACCGGGCTGCCGGCGCCGGGGCTGCCGCCGCAGTTGGCCGATCCGATCACGCTGGCGCAGGCGCTGGCGCCGCTCGAGCTGCTGCCGGTGGCGTGGCTGGGCGGCTGGCTGATCGTGTCGCGGAGATAAGCCGATGATCGCAGTCAAGCGGGCCTACGAGCCGGCGGCGCGCGCGGACGGCACGCGCATCCTGGTGGAACGGCTGTGGCCGCGCGGGGTCAAGAAGCAGGATTTGCGCCTGGACGCCTGGGCGAAGGAGATCGCCCCCAGCCCGGCGCTGCGCACCTGGTACGGGCACGACGTGGCCAAGTGGACCGAGTTTCAGCGGCGCTACCGCGCCGAGCTCGACGCGCACCCGGCGGCGCTCGAACCGCTGCTGGCGGCGGCGCGGCGCGGCCGGCTGACGCTGGTGTACGCGGCGCGCGACGAGGAGCACAACAGCGCGCGGGTTTTGCTGCAATACCTGGAGAAGATGCTCTAGATGCTGAAGATGTATACCACCACCTGGTGCCCGGACTGCCGGCGCGCCAAACGGTTTCTATCGGAACGCGGGATCGAGATCGAGGAGATCAACATCGAGACCACGCCCGGCGCGGCGGCGATCGTCGCCGGAGCGAACGCGGGCAAGTACAAGGTCCCGACCTTCGACCACGGCGGCCATTTCTTCGCCTGCAGTCCCTTCGACCCGGGGATCCTGCGGCGGGAATTAAAGATTGCGGATTAGGCGCTGAGCCAGTCCTTGGGCATCGCCGTGTCGGGCGCGACCGACGCGGCGCGCGCGGCGGCCGACATCGCGCTGCTCAGCCCCGGCCTCGGCGTCATCGTGGGGGCGATTCAGGAAAGCCGCAAGATGTTCCAGCGCATGAACAGCTACGCCATCTACCGCATCGCCGAGACCATCCGCGTGCTGCTGTTCATGACGCTGTCGATCGTGGTGTTCAACTTCTATCCGGTCACGGCGGTGATGCTGGTGCTGCTGGCGCTGCTCAACGACGGGCCCATCCTGGCCATCGCCTACGACCGGGTGAAGTACCGCAACCAGCCCGAGGCGTGGGAAATGCCGACGGTGCTGGCGATCTCCAGCGTGCTCGGGGTGGCGGGCGTGGTGGCGTCGTTCCTGCTGTTTTATCTGGCCGAGCGCGAGTTTCATCTCGGCCGCGACGCCATCCAGACGTTCATGTTCCTGAAGCTGGCG
Source organism: Acidobacteriota bacterium (assembly GCA_021823305.1). Lineage (GTDB taxonomy): Bacteria > Acidobacteriota > Terriglobia > Terriglobales > SCQP01 > SCQP01. The sequence goes on along the minus strand of JAKAOE010000067.1, from coordinate 4,945 downwards.
GTGGCCGGCCACCTGACGATTTTCGTGACCCGCACGCGCGGGCCGTTCTGGTCGGTGAAGCCGGCGCCGATTCTGCTGTGGAGCGCGGTGGGGACCAAGGCGCTGGCGACGGTGGCCGCGGTCTACGGCCTGATGATGGCGCCGATCGGCTGGGAGTGGTCGGCGGTGATCTGGATCTACGCGCTGGCCTGGTTCGTGGTCAACGACCGGATCAAGCTCTGGGCCTACCGCGGCCTCGAGGCGGGCAAGAAGGCGTGGCTGGGCCGGCTGGCGACGGTGGAAGGCGAGATGGCGGGGGTGAAGTAGCCTCCGCTATCGTCTCATCACCGTTTGAGCCAGCGGATTCTGAGCTGCTTTTCCAGCGCCCTGAATTCCGGGTCGCCCGTGATGAGTTCGGCTTTGTGCTCCTTGGCGAGCGCGGCGGCGAAGGCGTCGGCCAGGCTGATGCTGTGGCTTGCTTTCAGGTCGGCGGCGGCGTCTGCCATGGCGCGCGTGGCCGGCTGGAACGCAATCGGGAGTGAATCCAGGGACGCCGCGACGCGCTCCCACGCCTCCCTGCCGTCTTTGCGGATGGTGATGTACTTGACCTCGGCGTAGTTCACTTCCGACATCAGCAGGTGCGTGTCCCTGCGACTTGCGGTTTCGAGCGCGTGCTGGACAAGATCCGCTCCGTCCTCACCGCGCAGGTAGGCCAGGAGCGCGAAACTATCGAGCACCTCAGATGCCGTATTTCGCCTCTTCCAGCTCGCGTTCCGCTTTCTTGTGCTCAGCCCATTCGGTGGCAAACGGCTTTTGGCCGGGGCTGCGCTTGAGCATGCCGCGGGCGCGGCGGATGGCAACCGCGGTCACGGGCTTCAACAGGATCCCGTCGGGCGTCGCCTCCACCACGGCGCGCGTGCCCTCCTCGATTTGGAACTCCCTGCGCAGCCGCAGCGGAATCACCACCTGGCCCTTGGTGGTGAAGCGGACGGTATCCGGTTTTGCGGATGTGCCCATAGCTGTATCTTACCAGATGCGACTAGTCCGCCTGTGATGGCAAAGTAGGAATGTAGCCGGGTGATCCGCCTTCTACCCGCCGGTGGTGAAGGGGGCCTTGGCGCCGCTGAGGACGCGGAAGTTCAGCTCCTTTTCGCAGTGGTCGCACTCCATCTCGTACTGGCGGGTGATGAGGCAGCGCATGTACTCGTCCGGGCCGGGGTAGATGTTGTAGACGCGCTTGCACTCCGGGCACTCGACCGCGAGGATGGTTCCACTCATGGAATCATTCTAACGATTACCCGATCGGGACGCGCAAGCGGCCCGCTCGCTGGCTTCGCGCCGGCGTCCGGCCCACCCGGCGCCGCCGCGCCGACATCCATCTCGCCCGAGGGGTGGGCCATGGTGGGGTTTGCGCTGGCGATGATGTTGTTGCTGCGGCCGCCGGTCGCGCCGGAGGCGGCGGCGTACCGCACGGCGCAGGTGTTCGACCTTGGGGCGACGGGCTTCGACGTGGCGCAGACGTGGCGGGGGCTGGGGTGGCGGAATCCTCTGGAATACGAGGCGGGCGATGCGCGCTGGTTCGTCAACCCGCACTCGCGCATTCAGGTGAGCGCGTTTCTCCTGGCGCAGGAGGCGCTGGTGGTCCTGCTGGCGCGGCGCTTGCAACGGCGGCGGGGGTGGACGCGCTGGGCGGCGCCGGCGCTGCTGGGATTCGAGGCGATCGCGCACCTGCGGGGCGGCTTGAGCTGGCTCGCGTGGCGGCCGGTCAACGCCGGCGGGCAACGTTAACCCGGATCCTTTTCGAACGGATGGGCGCGGTCGTAGACCTCGGTAAGCTGGCGGATGTTGGTGTGGGTGTAGCGCTGCGTGGTGCCGAGCGAGGCGTGGCCGAGCATCTCCTGGATGGCGCGCAGGTCGGCGCCTTCGCCCAGCAGGTGGCTGGCGAAGGCGTGGCGCAGGGCGTGGGGATGCAGGTCGAGCGGCAGGCCGAAGGCGCGCGCGGCGGCCTTGACGATGCGGGCCACGGAGCGGGGCGTAAGCCGGCGTCCGCGCAGGTTGAGCAGGAGCGCGGGATTGTTGCGTGGCGCGGGCGGGAGCGACAGGCGGCGCGGCAGGTAGGCTTGCAGCGCGGCTTCGGCCTTGCCGCCGAAGGGCACGAGGCGCTGCTTGCGGCCCTTGCCGGTGACGCGCAGGATGCGCTGGGCGGCGTCGACGTCGGCCAGGTTGAGGCCGGTGAGTTCGCTGACGCGCAGGCCGCTGCCGTAGAGCAACTCGAGGATGAGGTGGTCGCGCTCGGGAAACGGCGCCGGCTCGGGCGGCGGCTGGTCGAGCAGGCGGTTGAGTTGTTCGGCGGAGGGGATGGCGGGCAGCCGGCGGCCGAGCTTGGGCGAGGCGAGCGTGCGGGCGGGGTTGTCGCGCATCAGCCCCTCGCGCTGGCAGTAGCGGAAGAGCGAGCGCAGCGAGGCGAGATGGCGGGCGGCGGTGGCCTTGCCGCAGCCGTTCTCGTAAAGTTGGGCCAGCCAGGCGCGCAGGCGGGCGGGGGTGATGGCGTCGAGCTGGATCGCGGGGCCGAGGAAGGCGGCGAGCTGGCGCAAGTCGGTGGCGTAGTTGCGCAGCGTGTGCGGGCTGGCGTTGCGCTCGCCTTCGAGATGGCGATGGAGAAAAGCCTGGATGGCGTCCGCCAGGGTCATGGCAGGGCACAAAGCGCCGGCGCCACAGCGGTTTGCGGAAGCCAGGCGGCGAAGGCGGCGAGGGCGGCTTCGCACTGTCGCTGGTGGCGCAGGGCGCGGTCGCGCTCGGGGACGGGAAGCGGCGGCAGCAGATCGAAGCTGATGTTGGCGGGAGCGTAATCGGGCAGCGGGCCGTGGGCGATGTAGTGGGCGAGCGAGCCGAGCGCGGTGGCGCGCGGCGGCGGCGGGACGCTGGCGCCGCCGGCGGCGGCGGCGGCGAACACGCCCGCCAGGAAACCGGTGGCGATGGCCTCGACGTAGCCTTCGGTGCCGCAGAGCTGGCCGGCGACGAAGAGCCCGGGACAGGCGCGCAGCCGCAGCGTGGCGTCGAGCACCGCCGGGGCCTGGAGGTAGCTGTTGCGGTGCACCTGGCCGAAACGCAGGAAGTGAGCCTGCTCCAGGCCGGGAATGAGGCGGAGGACGGCGGCCTGGTCGGCGAAGCGGAGGTGATTCTGGAAGCCGACCAGGTTGAAGGAATCGGCGCGCAGGGTTTCGCGCCGCAACTGGACGACGGCGTAGGGCGGGCGGCCGGTGCGGGGATCGGGCAGCCCGACCGGCTTCATCGGGCCGAAGCGCAGGGTCTCGGGGCCGCGGCGGGCGAGTTCCTCGAGCGGGAGGCAGGCTTCGAAGTAGCGCGGCTCCTCGAAGGCGCGCAGCGGGTAGGAGGGGGCGGCAAGCAGGGCGTCGCGGAAGCGGTGGTACTGCTCGCGGTCGAGCGGGCAGTTCCAGTAGTCCCCGTCCCCGGCGTCGCCCTTGCCGTAGCGCGAGGCGGCATAGGCGACGTCGCGGTTGACCGAGTCGGCTTCGACGATGGGGCTGATGGCGTCGTAAAAATAGAGGTGTTCGCGGCCGGTGAGGCGCGCGAGGGCGGCGGCGAGCGGCGGCGCGGTGAGCGGGCCGGTGGCGAGGATGGCGACGGGAGCCGCGGGCAGCTCCAGGGCCTCGCGGCGCACGATGCGGATGCGCGGCTCGGCGGCGAGCGCGCGCTCCACCGCGGCGGAAAAGCGGTCGCGGTCCACCGCCAGCGCCTGGCCGCCGGGCACGGCGGCCTCATCGGCGCAGGCGAGCAGAAGCGAGCCGGCCCGGCGCAGCTCCTGCTTCAGCAGCCAGGGGGCGGTGTGGACGGATTCGGATTTGAGCGAGTTGGAGCAGACCAGCTCGGCCATGCCGGCGGTGCGGTGCGCCGGCGTCGAGACGTGCGGCCGCATCTCCCACAGCTCGACCTCGAGCCCGCGCCGCGCGAGTTGCCAAGCGGCCTCGGGCCCGGCCAGGCCACCACCGACAACGACAACGGGCGCTGCGCTCACACTCCCAGGATATGGTAGCCGCTGTCGGCGAACAGCACGTCGCCGGTGACGCCGCGGGCGGCGTCGCTGAGCAGGAAGGCGGCGAGGTCGGCGATCTCGGCGGGCTCGGGGACGCGGCGCAGCGGCGCGCGCTGGGCGACGTGGTCGAGGATGGAGGAAAAGTCCTTGATGGCGCGGGCGGAGGCGGTCTTGACCGGGCCGGCGGAGACGGCGTTGACGCGGATGGCGCGCGGGCCGAGCTCGCCGGCGAGGTAGCGCACGGCGGACTCGAGCGCCGCCTTGGCCACGCCCATGACGTTGTAGTTGGGCACGTAGCGGGTGGCGCCGAGATAGCTCAGGGTGACGATGCTGCCGCCGGCGGTCATCAGCGGGGCGGCGGCGCGGGCAAGCGGGATGAGGGAGTAGGCGCTGATGTCGAGCGCCTGGGCGAAGCCGGCGCGGCTGGTTTCGACGAAGGGCTGGTCGAGCTCCTGCTTCTGGGCGAAGGCGAGGGAGTGGACCAGGCCGTCGAGGCGGCCCGCCTCGGCGCCGATGCGCGCGAACAGGGCGGCGATGGCGGCGTCATCGGCGACGTCGCAGGCGGCGGTGCGGGCGTTCAGCTCGCGCGCCAGGTCCTCGACCGGCTTCTGCACGCGCTCGGCCTGGTAGGTGAGCCAGAGCGCGGCGCCCTCGCGCGCCGCGGCATGCGCGATGGCGCTGGCGAGGCTCCAGCGGTTGGCGACGCCCATCACCAGGATGGTTTTGCCGCGCAGCGAATCCGGCATGTCACGTCCTCCTTGGAAACCCTGAGCGTAGCACGGCGGAGCGGCGGGTTATATTCGAGACATGCGCTACTCGATGCGCGCCGCGGCGTGCGCGGCGCTTCTGATGCTGGCGGGGCGGGCATGGGCGGCGCCGGCCGCGGCGCTGCGGCCCAACCTGCGCGGCCAG
>JAKAOE010000066.1 GCA_021823305.1 Acidobacteriota bacterium | reverse complement strand
TCGACATGTTTTTCGTGGGCGAGTACCTGGGCGTGACGCTGATCTCGTGCATGATCACGGTGCTTTATTGGGGCGGCTGGCTGGGACCGGGACTGCCCGGGCTGGTGTGGTTCGGGATCAAGGCGGGGGCGTTCATCTGCCTCTTCATCCTGCTGCGCGCGGCGCTGCCGCGGCCGCGCTTCGACCAACTCATGGCCTGGGGATGGAAGCTGATGCTGCCGCTGGCGCTCGTCAACCTGCTGGCGACCGGCGCGGTGGTGCTGATGGCGGGGCGATGAGGAGCATCCTGCGCACCATCTGGGACGTGTTTCTGCACGCCTTCCACCGGCGGGTGACGATTCAATACCCGGAACAAAAGGCGTATCTTGCGGCGCGTTACCGCGGCCGCATCGTTCTATCGCGCGATCCCGACGGCGGCGAGCGCTGCGTCGCCTGCTACTTGTGCGCCGTGGCCTGCCCGGTGGAGTGCATCGCGCTGCAGGCCACCGAGGACGCGAACGGGCGGCGGTATCCGGAGTTCTTCCGCATCAACTTCTCGCGCTGCATCTATTGCGGGTATTGCGAGGAGGCGTGCCCGACGTACGCGATTCAGCTCACGCCCGACGTGGAGATGAGCGAATACCGGCGCCAGGACATGGTCTACGAAAAGGAGGACCTGCTGATCGCCGGGACCGGCAAGTACCCCGGCTACAACTTTTGGCGGGTGGCGGGAGTGGAAATCGGCGGCAAAGCCAAGGGCGAAGCCGAGCGCGAGACGCCGCCGGTGGATCTGCACTCGCTGCTGCCTTAGCCCGGAACGGACCAACTTCATGCCGGTGTTGTTTGCCATGGCCGCCGTGATCGCGCTCGCCGCCACCGCGTTGGCGATCACGCGGATGAACGCGGTGCACGCGCTGCTCTACCTGGTGCCGTCGCTGCTGGCGGTGGCGGTGGCGATCTACGCGCTGGGCGCGCCCTACCTGGCCGCGCTCGAGGTGATCATCTACGCCGGCGCGATCATGGTGCTCTTCATCTTCGTCACCATGATGCTCAACCAGGGACCGGTCTCGGAGCGGCAGGAACGCGCCTGGCAGCCGGGACGGAGTTGGATTCCGCCCGGCATCCTGGCCGGGACCGCGGGCGGCGAGCTGGCGTGGATGCTGCTGCGCGGCGCGCCGGCGATGCCGGCGCACACCATCGCGCCGGAGGCGGTGGGAGCGCGGCTGCTGGGGCCGTACCTCGAAGGCGTCGAAGTGGCGTCGCTGCTGCTGCTGGGCGCGGTGGTGGCGGCGTATCACCTGGGCGCGGGGCGGGTGGCGAAGCGGAAGGCGGGCGCACCGTGAGCCTGGGGCTGCCGGGATGGGGGCTGGTGCTGGCGGCGGCGCTGTTCGCGCTCGGGCTGGCGGGGGTGCTGGCGCGGCGCAACCTGCTGATGATCCTGATCTCGATCGAGGTGATGCTGAACGCCGCCGGGCTGGCGTTCATCGCCGCCGGCGCGGCGTGGAACCAGGCGGACGGGCAGGTGATGTTCCTGTTCATCCTGGCGGTGGCGGCGTCGGAAGTGGCGATCGGGCTGGCGCTGGCGCTGCGGCTGCACCGCGAGACCAACAGCCTGGACGCGGACGCGGCCAGCCGGATGCGGGGATGAGCGGCAATGACGGGCGTCCCGGCGATCTTCGGTTGGCTGTGGCTGGAACCGGCGATCCCGTTCGCGTCGGCGCTGGCGTTGCTGGCGGTGGGGCGGGCGCTGGGCAAGCGCGCCACCGCCTGGCTGGGGACGGGCGCGATCGCGGCGTCGTCCGCGGTGGCGCTGCGGGTGGCGTGGAGCTACGCCGGAACGGGCGGACGGGGCTTCACGCTGCCGCTATGGCAGTGGTTCGCGGTGGCCGGCTTCGCGCCGCGCGTCGCGCTTTATCTCGATCCGCTGGCGGTGGTGATGACGCTGGTGGTGAGCTTCGTCAGCCTGCTGATCCACGTCTACTCCACCGAGTTCATGGCCGGGAGCGAGGGCTACGCGCGCTTTTTCGGCTACATGAACCTGTTCGTGGCCTCGATGCTGACGCTCACGCTGGCCAGCAACCTGCTGCTCCTGCTGCTGGGGTGGGAGGGCGTGGGGCTGTGCAGCTACCTGCTGATCGGCTTCTGGTATCCGGACGAAGCCAACGGCTACGCCGGGCGCAAGGCGTTCATCGTGACGCGGGTCGGAGATACGGCCTTGCTGTTGGGCCTGTTCCTGCTCTTCAACCGGCTGGGCACGCTCAACCTGCAACTGCTGATGCAGCGCGCGGCGGCGCACTGGGCGCCGGGGGCGGCGGCGGCGGAGACGGCGGCGTTCCTGCTGCTGGGCGGGGCGGTGGGCAAATCGGCGCAGTTGCCGCTGCAGACCTGGCTGCCGGACGCGATGGCCGGCCCCACGCCCACCAGCGCCCTGATCCACGCCGCCACCATGGTCACCGCCGGCGTCTACCTCATCGCGCGCACGCACGCGCTGTTCGCGCTGGCGCCGGCGGCGATGAGCGCGGTCGCGGGCATCGGCTTGGCGACGCTGCTGCTGGCGGGCTGCAGCGCGCTGGCGCAGCACGACATCAAGCGCATCCTGGCCTACTCGACGATCTCGCAGATCGGCTACATGTTCCTGGCGCTGGGCGTGGGGGCGTGGGCGGCGGCGATTTTCCACCTGATGACCCACGCCTTCTTCAAGGCGCTGCTGTTCCTCGCCGCCGGCGTGGTGATCCAGGCGATGCACGAGGAGCACGACATCTTCAAGATGGGCGGCCTGCGGCGCACGCTGCCGCTGGCCTACTGGTGTTTTCTCTTCGCCGGCGCGTCGCTGGCGGGGCTGCCGCTGGTCACCGCCGGTTTCTACAGCAAGGACCTGATCCTGTGGAGCGATTACGCCAGCCCGCTGGGCTCGACCGGGCTGTGGATCGGTGCGCTGGTGGGCGCGTTCCTGACCGCGCTCTACATTTTCCGGCTGATTTTTGTCGTCTTTTACGGTCCCGAGCGCGAGCCGCCGGGGCATCGCCCGGGGCCGCGGGAGCAGTGGCCGATGGTGATTCTGGCTTTTCTTTCGATGCTGGCCGGCTTCATTGACCTGCCGCGGGCGCTGGGCGGGGGCGACTGGCTGAGCCGGTTCCTGCAGCCGGTGCTGCCCACGCTGGCGGCGGGGCGGGTGACGGAGCTGGGCGAGCTGGCGACCGATGCGATCGCGGGCTTGGTGTTCTTCGCCGGCCTGTATCTGATCTGGCTCTTCCGCCTGCAGCGGCCGGCGCTGACCGCGGCGCTGATGGCGGGCGCGTGGCCGCAGCGGGTGCAGCGCTTCTGGCTCGCGGGCTGGGGCATGGACTGGCTCTATGAACAGGCGCTGGTGCGGCCGGTGGTGGCGGCGGCGCGGACGGGACGGAACGATCCGGCGGACGCGATCTTCGCCGGAGCGGGTGCGCTGACGCGCGGGCTCAACCGCGGCCTCAGCTTCTGGGAGAGCGGGCGGGTGCGGCGCTACGCCGGCTGGATCGCGGTGGGGGCGATCGTGCTCGCCGCCCTGGCGGTGCTGGGATGATTCTGGTCTGGCTGCTGGCGATCCTGGGCGCGGCGGCGGCGGCGGCGGCGATCGCCGGACGCTGGAGCGATGCGGCGCCGCGCTGGATCGCGCTGGCGGCGGTGCTGGCGGACTTCGGCCTGACGCTGCGGATCTGGCTGCGCGCCGGCGGCGCGCTGCGGGCGGGCGGGTGGCTGCGGAAGGTGGACTGGAGCTGGATCCCCTCGCTCGGCATCCGCTTTCATCTCGCGCTCGACGGCCTCAGCCTGCTGCTGCTGCTGCTGACGTTTTCCCTGGGCGCGGTGGCGGTGCTGGCGTCGTGGCGCGACGTGCGCACCGGGGTAGGCTTTTTCCACTTCAACCTGCTCTGGATTCTGGCGGGCGTGGCGGGCGTGTTCCTGGCGATGGATCTGTTCCTGTTCTATTTCGCCTGGGAGTTGATGCTGGTGCCGATGTTCTTCCTGATCGCGATCTGGGGGCACGAGCGGCGGCGGTACGCGGCGGTGAAGTTCTTCCTCTTCACCCAGCTCAGCGGACTGCTGATGCTGGTCGCCATCCTGGCGCTGGCGCTCACGCACCGCGCCGCGACCGGGGCGCTGACGTTCGACTACGGCGCGCTGATCGCCACGCCGCTGGGGCAGCGTGCGGCGCTGTGGATCCTGCTCGGCTTCCTCGCCGCCTTCACGGTCAAGCTGCCGATGTTTCCCTTCCACACCTGGCTGCCGGACGCGCACACGGAAGCGCCCACCGCGGGCAGCATCGTGCTCGCCGGGCTCATGCTCAAGACCGGCGCCTACGGCCTGCTGCGCTTCGCGCTGCCGCTGTTTCCACGGGCGGCGCGGGCGGCCGCGCCCTGGCTGCTGGCGCTGGCGGCGGTCGGCATTCTTTACGGCGGCCTGCTGGCCTTCGCGCAGAGCGACCTGAAGCGGCTGGTGGCCTACACCAGCGTCAGCCACATGGGGTTCGTGCTGCTGGGCGTGTTCCTCGCCACCGCGGCGCCGGCGGGCAGCGCGGCAGCGCACTGGGCGCTGACCGGCGTCGTGCTCGAGATGCTCTGCCACGGCTTCTCGACCGGCGCGCTGTTCGCCATCGCCGGCTTCCTGCAGGAGCGGCTGCACACGCGCGAGATGGCGCGCATGAGCGGGCTGTGGGCGGTGATGCCGCGGCTGAGCGGCGCGGGGCTGTTTTTCGCGCTGGCGGCGGTGGGGCTGCCGGGGCTGGGCAACTTCGTCGCCGAGTTCCTGATTTTGCTGGCGGCCTATCGCGTCAGCCCGGGGCTGGCGGCGGCGGGCGCGATCGGCATCCTGGTTTCGACCTTTTACGGCGTGGAGTTGGTGCAGCGCGCCTTCCACGGGCCCAACCGGCACGGCTGGCGCGTGCCGGACATGGCGGCGCGCGAGGCTTGGGCGCTGGCGCCGATGATGGCGGCGCTGTTGTGGCTGGGGCTGTATCCGCAGCCGGTGGTGCGCGCCGCAGGCGCCAGCCTGCGGCAGATCGAGCAGGCGCTGGCGCCGCCGCACACCGCGGCGGCGCGGCTTCGGGCCCCGGCGGGGAAGGGCACGGCGCCATGAACGGCGGCAGTTGGAATGCGATCGCGCCCTGGCTGGCGCTGGGCGCGACGCCGGTCGCGGCGATGCTCGCCATCGCCCTGCGCCGCAGCCATCGCGCCACGCTCTGGATCACGGTCGCCGGCTTCGGCGCCGGGTTGCTGCGCATTCGGCCGGCGGCGCGCGCCGCGCCGCTGGCGGTGACGCCGCTGCTGCGCGTGGACGGGTTCGCGCTCTATTTCACCGCGCTGATCGCGGGCGCGGCGCTGGTCACGGCGCTGCTGGCGTACCCGGCGCTGGAGCGCCGGGAGGAGCGGCGCGAGGAGTTTTACGTGCTGCTGGGGGTGGCGGCGCTGGGCGCGGCCACGCTCGCCGCCAGCGATCACTTCGCCTCGTTCTTTCTCGGCCTGGAGACGCTGAGCGTGGCGCTCTACGGGCTGGCCGCCTACCCGCGGCGGGATCCGCTGGCGCTGGAGGCGGGCATCAAGTACCTGGTGCTGGCGGCGGCTTCGGCGGCGTTCCTGCTGCTGGGCATGGCGCTGATTTACGCCTCGACCGGCGCGCTCGGCTTCGCCCGCCTCGCGGGCGCGCTGCCGGCGGCGCCGCCCAGCCTGCTGGCGCCGGGGGCGGCGCTGATCCTGGTGGGCGTCGGGTTCAAGCTCGGCCTGGTCCCGTTCCATCTCTGGACGCCGGACGTTTACCAGGGCGCGCCGGCGCCGGCCGCCGGATTCATCGCCACCGCCAGCAAGGCCGGCGTGTTCGCGGTGTTGATGCGTTTTTTCTTCGTCTTTGGGGGACTCGACTCGTGGCGCACGGTCTCGGCCGTGGTGGCGCTGGCGATCGCCTCGATGCTGGGCGGCAACCTGCTGGCGCTGCGGCAGCGCAATCTCAAGCGGCTGCTGGGCTATTCCTCGATCGCCCACATGGGCTACCTGCTGGTGGCGCTGCTGGCGGCGCGCTACGCGGTTGCGCTGGCTACGGCCACCGCCGGATTCTATTTTTTGGCCTATTTCGTCACCACGCTGGCGGCCTTCGGCCTGATCGCCGCGCTCACCACCGAGCGCGGCGAGCCGCAGGAGATCGCCGACCTGCGCGGGCTGTTCTGGCGGCGGCCGTTTCCGGCCACGGTGCTGGCGGCGGCGATGCTCTCGCTCGCCGGCATACCGCTAACCGCCGGCTTCCTCGCCAAGTTCTATCTCGTGGCCGCGGGCGCGGCCGCCGCACTGTGGATGTTGCTGCTGGTGCTGGTGATCAGCAGCGTGATCGGGCTGTTCTATTACCTGCGCGTGATGATGGCGCTGTTCGCGCCGGCCGAGGAAGCCGCGGCGCCGCTCGCACCGCTGCCCGCGGGGCAAGGCTGGCTGCTGGGCGCGCTGCTGGCGGCGCTGTTCTGGATCGGGCTCTTCCCGCAGCCGTTTTTGCGGATGATCCTGGGGCTGCCGCTGGGGTGAACCAGCCACCCATATTTTGAAATATGGTAGTATGGCTGCGTGAAAACCACGGTTGAACTCCCGGACTCCTTGCTGCGCGAGGCCAAAGCGGTGGCGCGCGCCAAGCGCGTGACGTTGCGCCAGTTGATCACGGAGGGGTTGCGGACGCAGATTGAGCACGAAAAGCAGCCGAAGGAGCCGTTTCGGCTGCGCGATGGTTCTCGACATTTGGGCAAGATGCTGGTGGAGACGTGGCCGGAAATCCGGCGCATCATCTACGAGGGCCGCGGGGAGTGAGCCGCCCGCTCGTCGCTCTCGACACAAATCTCCTCCTTTACGCACACAATGCCGACTCGCCGTGGCACGCGGCGGCTCGGCGTAGCATTGAAACCCTTGCCAACGCCGATGCGCCGTGGGCGATTCCCTGGCCGTGTGTGCACGAATTTTTGGCCGTGGCCACGAATCCCAAACTGGTTTCCGGGCCGGAGGCGGTCGAGGGCGCCATGCGACAGGTCGAGCTCTGGATGGAGTCGCCCACGCTGCGCCTGCTGGGCGAGCTCGCCGGGCATTGGGCGGAGTTGCGCGGCATCCTGAAGGCGGGCGCGCTGCGCGGCGGGGAGGTGCACGATGCGCGCATCGGTGCGATCTGCCGCGAGCACGGCGTCAGCGAACTGTGGTCGGCGGATCGCGACTTCTCGCGCGTGCGCGGACTGCGGGTGCGAAATCCGCTGATCGGCTGAGAGTCACCGAGAGGTGCGGGCGGAGCTACACTGCCTAGCATGGGATCCGACCTGCGCTTTGCACTGCGCCAACTGCGGCTGCGCCCTGCATACACGGCGGCCTGCATCGGCGTACTGGGACTTGGGCTGGGGGTGAGCGCGGCGATGTTCACCGCGGTGTCGGCGGTGATCTTCCGGCCGCTGCCCTACCGCGACGCGGGACGGCTGACGGTCTTGCAGGAGCCGCGCGGCGCGGTGCGGATGTTCTGGAGCGTGCCGTATCGCGACGTGCGCGCCTGGCAGCGGGAAGATCGGGAGTTTTCCGAGATCGCGTATTACACCGACGGCGAAGGCGAACTCACGCGCAAGGGCACGGCGCACGCGGTGCCGGAACTCCGCGCCAGCGCCAACCTGCTGGCGACGCTGGGCGCAGCGCCGGAACGCGGCCGCGGCTTCACGCCGCAGGACGTGACGACGGGTGCGCACGAGATGCTGCTGACCGACGCGTTCTGGCGCAAGCAGTTCGGAGGCGACTCGGCGATCATCGGCAAATTAGTAACGTACAGCGGCAAGCCTTATCGCGTCGTCGGCGTGCTGCCGGCCGGACTCTCGTTCCCTTACAACCAACCCGACGACGTGTGGTCGCTTTATCTGCCCACGGCCGCCGACCGCAGCGGCAAAGGCGAAAACTTCAACGTCATCGGTCGTCTGCAGGCGGGCGTGACGCCGGTGGCGGCGCAGGCGGAGTTGAGCGCCATCCAGGCGCGG
>JAKAOE010000065.1 GCA_021823305.1 Acidobacteriota bacterium | reverse complement strand
GGTCAGCCGGTGCGCCGGGCGGCGGCGATGAGGGCGGTGGTGGAGAAGCCGGGGGCGAGCGGGATGCGCTCGACGCGGCCGCCGGCGGCGAGCACCTCGGGCTCGCCGACGACCTGGCCGGGGCCCCAATCGGCGCCCTTGACCAGCACGTCGGGCAGGATCGCCTGGATCAATTCCAGCGGCGTATCGGCGTCGAACAGCGTGACGTAGTCGACCATCTCCAACCCGTCGAGCACCTCGGCGCGCTCCGCCTGCGGCACCACGGGACGGCCGGCGCCTTTGGCGCGGCGCACGCCGGCGTCGGTATTGATCGCCACCAGCAGCCGGTCGCCGAACGCGCGCGCCGCCTCGAGCGTCTGGATATGGCCGGGATGGAGCAGGTCGAAGCAGCCGTTGGTGAACACCAGGCGTTGGCCGCGGCGGCGCAGCGCGGCGCGCTCGGGCAGGAAGGCGCGCCAGTCGGCGAAGATCACGCGCCGCCCACCTCGGGGCCGCGCGCCGCGCGCAGCAGCGCCGCCGCCGCCTCGTCGCGCCCCAGCACGCTGATCTGCACCCCGGCGGCGCGGCCGCGCAGCCCGCGCACCATTTCCTCGGCGATCGCCAGCCCCTCGGCCTTGGCGGCGTCGCCGCCGCGCGCGCCGCGCATGCGCTCCAGCACCGCCTCGGGCACCTGCACACGCAACTCGTTCTGCATGAACTCGGCCTGGCGCAGGCTGGTGAGCGGCCAGATGCCGGCGATCAGCGGGATGCGGTGCGCGGCGGTGTCGGCCAGGAAGCGATCGAGCAGGGCGAGATCGAACACCGGCTGGGTGACGACGTAATCGGCGCCGGCCTCCACCTTCCAACGGTAGCGGCGCAGCTCCTCTTCATAGTTCACCGCGCCCGGATTGGCGCCGACGCCGATCAGGAAGCTGGTCTGGCCGCCGACCGCGTTGCCGCCGAGGTCGAGGCCGCGATTGAGGTTGTGCACCAGGTTGGTGAGCCCGATGGCGTCGACGTCGAACACCGCCGTGGCGTCGGGGTAGTTGCCCAGCTTGGGCGGGTCGCCGGTGATCAGGATCAGGTTGCGCAGCCCGAGCGCGTCGCCGCCCAGCAGGTCGCTCTGCATCGAGATCACGTTGCGGTCGCGGCAGCAGTAGTGCAGCACCGGCTCGATGGCCAGCCGGGCGCGCATCATGACCGCCAGCGCCTGGTTGGACATGCGGGCGTTGGCGCGCGGGCCGTCGGGGATATTGATCGCGTCGGCGCCGTGCTGCTCGAAAAAGGCGGCGCTGCGCAGCTCGCGGCTGGCATCGCTGCCGCGCGGCGGCAGGATCTCGACCAGGGTGACGAAGCGGCCCTCGGCGAGCTTGCGGCCCAGCGCCGAGCGCTCGGCCGCAGGGACCGGCTCGCGCGCCGCGATGCCGGGCCGGGCGGCGGTGGCCACCGCCACGCGGCGCTTGCCGGGCGAGGTCGAGCGCACGTAGTTGCGGATCCACTTGATGTGCTCGGGCGTGGTGCCACAGCAGCCGCCCACCACCTTGGCGCCGGCGGCGATGAACTGGCGGGCGTAGTCGGCCAGGTACTCGGGCGACACCATATAGAGGTTGCGGCCCTCGACGCTGCGCGGCTTGCCGGCGTTGGGCTGGGCGATGAGCGGGCGCGACGTCGCCTGCGCCATCTGTTCCAGCGCCTCCAGCATGCCCACCGGCCCGCCGCTGCAGTTGATGCCGATCACGTCGGCGCCCCATTCGTCCAGCCGGCGCGCCGCGTCCGCCGCCGGCGTGCCGTCGAGCGCGCGGCCCTCGTCGTCAATCGTGATCTGCGCCACCACCGGGAGGGTGCAGGCGGCGCGCACCGCCGCCAGCGCCTCGCGCAGCTCGGCCACCTGGCCGAAGGTTTCGAGCATCAGCAGGTCCGCGCCCGCCGCCGCCAGCGCCTCGGCCTGTTCCTGGAACGCCGCGCGCGCCTCGGCGAAGCTGAGCTTGCCCAGCGGCTCGAGGTAGACGCCCAGCGGCCCGATCGCGCCCGCCACCCAGAGATCGTCGCCGGCGCAGGCGCGCGCCAATTCCACGCCGGCGCGGTTGATGCGCGCCACCTGCTCGCGCAGCCCGTACTTCTCCAGCGCCACGGCGTTGGCGCCGAAGGTGTTGGTCTCGAGAATCTCGGCGCCGGCGTGGGCATAGACCTGGTGAATCTCCTTCACCACCGCCGCCGCCGACAGGTTGAGCTCGTCGTAGCTGCGGTTGATGAACATGCCGCGGGCGTAGAGCATGGTGCCCATGGCGCCATCGCCCACGATCACGCGCTGCGCGACTTCGTCGAGGAATTTCCGCCGCACGCCTACTCCGCCTCCGGCCGCAGTAACGGAAACAGTATCACGTCCCGAATCGAGTTCGAACCGGTGAGCAGCATCGCCAGCCGGTCGATGCCGATGCCCTCGCCCGCGGTGGGGGGCATGCCGTAGCGCAAGGCGCGGATGTAGTCCTCGTCCAGCGCGTGCGCGCCCTCCTCGCTCGCCCCGCGCCGCGCCAGCTGCAGCTCGAAGCGCCGCCGCTGCTCCTCGGGATCGTTGAGCTCGCTGTAGCCGTTGGCGATCTCCATGCCGCCGGCGAAGATCTCGAACCGCTCCACCCAGGCGGGCTCGTCCGCCTTGCTTTTCGCCAGCGGCGAAACCGCGAGCGGGAAATCGTAAATGATCGTCGGCTGCACCAGTTGGCGCTCGGCCACGGCCTCGAAGATGCCGGTGAGCAGCGCGCCCTCGCCCGCGGCGTCGCCGGGATCGAGCGGGGTGAAGCCTTCCGTGCGCCGGGCGAAGGCGTTGTAGCGCTCCGCCAGGGCGCGCTCGCGCGCCGGATCGGCGATCTCGGCCGCCGCCGGCGGCGCGCCCTCGGCCGCGGGCCAGAACTCGCGGATGGCTTCGCGCAGGCTCAGCCGGCGGCAGCGGGCGAAGTCCACGGCGGCGCCGCGAAAGCTCACTTCGGCACCGCCGGCGACCCGCCGCGCGCACTCCGCCAGCAGATCCTCGCTCCAGTCCATCAGCACGCGATAGTCGCTGTAAGCCTCGTAAAACTCCAGCATGGTGAACTCGGGGTTGTGCTGGGTGGAGATGCCCTCGTTGCGGAAGTTGCGGTTGATCTCGAACACCCGGTCGAGCCCGCCCACCACCAGCCGCTTGAGATAGAGCTCAGGGGCGATGCGCAGGTAGAGCGGCAGATCGAGCGCGGCATGGTGGGTCCGGAACGGCCGCGCCGCCGCGCCGCCGGCCAACGGCTGCATCATCGGCGTCTCCACCTCAATGTAGCCGCGGCGCTGGAACAGCTCGCGCAGGCAGGCGATCAGCCGCGCCCGGCGCAGGAACACCTCGCGCACCTCCGGGTTCATCACCAGATCGAGGTAGCGCTGGCGGTAGCGCGCCTCGAGATCCTGCAGCCCGTGCCACTTCTCCGGCAGCGGCAGCAGGTCCTTGGCGAGCAGTTCCAGCCGGCTGACGTGCACCGTGAGCTCGCCGGTGCGGGTGCGGAAGAGATAGCCCTCGACCCCGGCGATGTCGCCCAGATCGAGACCGCGCCAGAGCTCGAAACCGGCAGGGTCGAGCGCATCCTGGCGGACATAGATCTGCAGCCGCGCCCCTTCCTGCTGCAGGTGCCCGAAGCCGGTCTTGCCGTGGGTGCGCAGCGCCATCAGCCGCCCGCAGACCTTGACGGCGGGCCTGGCCGCCTCCAGCGCCGCGCCGTCCTGGCCGCCGAACGCTTCCAGGATGGCGGGCAGCGCATGGCTGAAGGCGAAACGCCGCGGATAGGGGTCCTCGCCGCGTTGGCGCATCGCCGCCAGCTTGGCGCGGCGCTGCTCGAGAATGGCTTCGTCCAGGGACATGGGAACCTAAATTGTGGCACGGCCACCCCTGAGTTGGGACGCCCTCCCGTTGCCACCCCAGAGCGCGGGCGCTCTGGGGGCCCCGGCGTTGGTCGGGCTGTGGCCGAGCTTCGGTCCCCGGCAACGGACGCCCGCTGGCGCTCAGGGCGTCTCCCAGTTGCCGCGAATAGTTCCCATGCGCCGCACCGCACAGCTACTCGCCGCGCAGCGCCTGCAGCGGGTCAATGCGGGCGGCGCGCCGGGCGGGCGCGTAGGCGGCAAGCAGCGCCACCAGCCCGAGTACGCCGGCGGCGACGGCGAAGGTGCGCGGGTCGGCCGGCCGCACCTGGTAGAGCAGGCTGGCGAGAAAGCGCGTCAGGGCCCAGGCCCCGGCCCAGCCGGCGAGCACACCCATGGCGGCCAGCGCCGCGCCCTGGCCGAGCACGGAACGCAACACGTCGCCCGCGCGCGCGCCGAGCGCCATCCGGATGCCGATCTCGCGCGTGCGCTGCGCCACGCTGAAGGCGATCACGCCATATACGCCCACGGCCGCCAAGAGGAGCGCCGTCAGGCTGAAGAGCGCGAGCAGCCAGAAAGTGGTCCGCGGCGTGGCGAGCGACTGGCCGATCAGCGAGGTCATGGCAGCAACCTCGAACACCGGCTGCTCACGATCCACCGCCGCGGCGGCGGCGCGCAACTCGGGCGCGAGCGTGGCGGCGGCCACGGGCGAGGCGACCAGCACCTCCATATCGGTATCGGTGGCGAACCAGGCGCTCAGGTAGACCTCCAGCCGGGAAGGGTTTCCGAGGCCGTACATCCTGGTGTCGCCGGCGACACCGATGATGGTGAACCAGTCGGGCTTGGCCGCCCCAATGTCGCCGAACATCAGCCGGCGGCCGACCGGGTCGGCATGGCCGAAGTACCGGCGGGCGAGCCGCTCATTGACGATGGCCACGTGCGGCCCGTGGGCATTGTCACGATTGGTGAAATCGCGCCCGCGCAGCAAGGGGATGCCGAGAGTGGCGAAGTAGCCGGGACTGACGAAATGCAAATCGGGATGGGGATAGTTGCCCGGCCGGGGCAGCGGCATGCCTTGGATCGTGATGTCAGCGCGGGAATGGTTGCCGGTAAACGGAACGTTGTCGCCCACCGCGGCCTGCTCGACGCCGGGTACGGCGCGAATGCGGCGCAGCACGGCTTGCCAGAAGTTGACCACCGCGGCGTCGGTGCGGTAGCCGGGCCGCAACCGGATCTCCATCGCGTAGCGATGCCGGGGCGCGAACCCGGGACTGGTATGCAGCAGGCGGTAGAGGCTTTGCGTCATCAGGCCGGCGCCGATGAGCAGCATCACCGCCAGCGCGAGCTCGCCCGAGGCGACGAGTGACCGCAGCCCGCGGCGGCGCAGCCCGAGCGACCGCCCGGCGGATTCCGGCTTGAGTTCGGCCTGCACCTCGGAACGCGCCGCTTGGAGCGCCGGTCCGAGGCCGAACAGCAAGGCGGACAGCATCACCACCGCCAGCGCCGCGAGCAGGACGGGGCGGTTGAGCGTCAGCGCCGCTCCCCCGCCAAGCCGGGCGGGCACCAAGGTGGTGAGCCAGCGCACCCCGATCCAGGCGAACCCCAGTCCGGCCGCCCCGCCCAAGCCGGCCAGCACCAGCCCTTCGGTCAGCAACTGCCGCAGCATGCGGCCGCGGGTCGCGCCCAACGCCCGGCGCACTGCGATTTCGCGCGAGCGCGCCGCGCCGCGCACGAGAAACAGGTTGGCCACGTTGGCGCAGGCGATGAGCAACAGAAAGATCACGCCGCCCAGCAGGGCCAGCAAGGCAGGCCGCTCGCTGCCGACAAAGGCAGTTCGCAAAGGCGTCGCCACCGCCCCGAATTGGTCGTTGGTGCCGGGATACGCCCGCGCCAAGCGGGCGGCGATGCCCGCCAGCCCGGTGCGGGCTTGAGCGATGGTCGCGCCCGGCGCGAGGCGGGCAAAGACGGCGGAATCGCCGCGCTCGCCCCGATCGGCGGCCTCGGCCTGGTTGCGGGCGATCCAGTAGCGCAGCGGAATGAGAAAACTCGCCTGGTTGGGCCAACGGAACGCCGGCGGCAGGACGCCAACCACCGCGAAATCCTGGCCGTCGAGCCGCAAGGTGCGCCCCAGGTGGCTCGGCCACTTTTTGCTTGCGCCGCCCTCCCGCTGGTCGGGCTGTGGCCGTGCTTCGCTCCCCGGCAACGGACGCCCGCTGGCGCTCAGGGTGTCTCCCAGTTGCCGCGTCGCGCCGGCATCGCCATGGAACAGGGTCTGGAAGAACGGGTAGCTCAGGACAACTTGGGCGCCCGCCTCATGCGGCGTGAAGCCCCGGCCGAGGGCTGGACGCACGCCCAAGGTCGCGAAGAAATTGGAGGAGACGGCCAGGCCGGCGTAATAGCGCGGCCGTCCGGCGCCGGTGAGCAGGAAGCTCTCGTGGTGGACGTAGCTCATCGCCCCGAAGGCGCGGCTCTGCCGCCGCCAGTCCTGAAAATCCGGATAGGAAACCGACACCAGGCCCACCTTCGGCGTGGTCTCGTTGAGCTTGTAGATCCGGCCGGCGTCGTGAAACGGCAGCGGGCGCAGCAGGGTGGCATAGACCACCGAGAAGATGGCCACGCTGGCGCCGATGCCCAGCGCCAGCGTGAGGATCGCGGCGGCGGCGAAGCCGGGGTTGCGGCGCAACTGGCGCAGGCCGTAACGGGCGTCCTGGAGTAGCGCCTGGCACAGCAGGCCGCCCCATTGCGCGCGGGTGACTTGGGCGACATCGGCGAGGTTGCCGAACTGGCGCTCGGCCCGGCGCCCGGCGGCGGCGCGATCTTCGCCCGCCGCCACGCGCGCGGCGACGTCCATATCGAGATGGACGCGCAGCTCGGCCTGCAACTCGCGCTCTCGCTCCCCGCGGCGCTTCATGCGCCCGCCTCCGAAACGGGTTTGACCACGCGATTGACCGCCTCGACGAAGACGTCCCAGCGCGAGCCTTCCTCCGCCATCCGCCGCCGCCCCAGCGGCGTGAGACGGTAGAACCGGGCGCGCTGGTTGTTGCCGCTCACCCCCCAGTGCGCCGCGATCCAGCCCTGACGCTCGAGGCGGTGCAGCGCGGGATAGAGCGAGCCGGTCTCGACCGTGAGGCGCTCGCCCGAAGCGGTGCGAATCGCCTGGCTGATGCCGTAGCCGTGCGCCGGACCCCACTGCAGCGTGCGCAGGATCATCAGGTCGAGCGTGCCCTGCAGCAGCTCGATGCGGGTGCGGTAGCGGGGCTTGGCCATGGCAGTAGACGCTCTACTGCTACACTGTAGACACTCTACATCCAGCGCCCGGCGCCCGTCAAGCCGCCGCCTAGGCTATCCTGCGGGAGGGGAGGGGGCATGGACACCGCCTGGGTGCGCGCTATCTGCCGCGCGCTGCCGCACACGACCGAGCAGGTGCAGTGGCACGGCCACCCCTGAGTTGGGACGCCCTCCCGTTGGTCGGGCTGTGGCCGAGCTTCGGTCCCCGGCAACGGACGCCCGCTGGCGCTCAGGGCGTCTCCCAGTTGCCGCGAATGGGAATCGGCGCTGGTGTTCAAGGTGGGCGGCAAGATGTTCGCCGTGGCGCATCTGGAGCCGGCACGCACCTGGATGTCGTTCAAGTGCTCGCCCGAGGATTTCGCCGAACTGACCGAGCTCCCCGGCGTCATCCCGGCCCCCTACCTGGCGCGGGCGCAATGGGTGGCGCTGGAACACGAGGAGGCGCTGCCGCCGGCGCAACTGCGCGCGCTGCTCCGCCGCGCCCACGCGCTGGTCCTCGCGCGCCTGCCGAAGAAGACGCAAGCCGGGTTGGCGCGGGGCGCGCCGCGGGCGCGTTGACCTCGAGTGCAATCAATGATTACACTGGGGGCGTGAACCCCAGCCGGACGCGGCCCCAAACCAGCCTCACGGTGCGCAACTTGCCCGCCGGCGTCAAGCAGCGCCTGCGGGCCCGCGCTGCCGCACACGGGCGCTCGCTTGAGGCCGAGGCGCGTCACATCCTGAGCGCGGCATCGGAGGAATCGGCGCCCGGCGGCGCGGACGAACGCGTGCGGTGGGACCGAATCCGCGCGCGATTCGCGCGCCTGGGAGGGATCGCCCTCGAGCTTCCCCCGCGTGCGCCGGGGCGCGAGCCGCCCAGTTTC
>JAKAOE010000064.1 GCA_021823305.1 Acidobacteriota bacterium | reverse complement strand
CGGCGACGGCATCGGGCCGGAGGTGACCGCGGCCGCGCTCGAGACGCTGGCGGCCGCCGGCCCGCGCTTCGGCTTCCGGATTCACGCCCAGGAGGCGGCGATCGGCGGCGCGGCGCTGCGCGCCGCAGGCGAGCCGCTGCCGGCGGCGACCCGCGCCGCGGCGCTGGCGGCGCAGGCGGTGCTGCTGGGCGCGGTGGGCGCGCCCGAGTTCGACCGCGAGCCCCAGCCGCGCAAACCCGAAACCGGCCTGCTCGAGTTGCGCCGCTTGCTGGGCTGCTGGGCCAACCTGCGCCCGGTGCGGCGCCTCGCCGGGCGCTCGCCGCTGCGCGAGGAGGTCGCCGCCGGCGCCGACCTGATCGTGCTGCGCGAGCTCACCGGCGGCCTCTACTTCGGCGAGCCGCGCGGCTTCGCCGCCGACGGGCGGGCGGCGTTCAACACCCTGCGCTACTCGGTGGAGGAGATCGAACGCCTGGCGCGCTTCGGCTTCGAACTCGCGCGCCGGCGGCGGCGCAAGCTCACCAGCGTGGACAAGGCCAACGTGCTGGAAACCAGCCAGCTCTGGCGGCGGGTGTTCGAGCGCGTGGGCGCCGGCTACCCCGACGTCGCGCTCGAGCACATGTACGTGGACAACTGCGCCATGCAGCTCATCCTCAACCCGCGCCAGTTCGACGTGCTCGCCACCGAAAACCTGTTCGGCGACATCCTCAGCGACGAGGCCGGCGTGCTCGCCGGCTCGCTCGGCCTGCTGCCCTCGGCCTCGCTCGGCGGCCAGGTGGGGCTCTACGAGCCGGTGCACGGCTCCGCGCCGGATCTGGCGGGCAAGGGATGGGCCAATCCGGCGGGCGCGATCCTCTCGGCGGCGATGATGCTGCGCCACTCCTTCCAGCTCGAGGCGGCGGCTTCAGCGCTCGAGGCGGCGGTGGCGGCCGCGCTCGCGGCCGGCGTCGTGACGCGCGACTTGGCGCCGCCGGACGCGGCATTCGCCACCACCGGCGACTTCACGCGTGCCGTGATCGCGCGCTTGGCGAACTAGAGCCGCTCAGTGAATTGGACCGCCGTGGCCCTTGGCCGGGCCCTCCGGCGGATAGGTGCCGATGACCTCGCCCCGGTCGTTGAAGATGGTCATCATGGTGCCGGGTGCGAGCTTGGCGAGGCCCGCCTCGATCCGCTTCACGTCGCCGACCACCACTACCACCAAATGGTTGGGGTGAATGACGTCTTTGGCGGCATCGAGCGCCCGCGCCGCCGTCACCGCCTGGATCCGGGGCACGTAGTCGGTCATCCACGTCGGCGCAAGGCCGTAGATGCCGGTGGTGAGGAACCAGTCGGCGACGTCGGCCTGGGTCTCCAGGCTGAGAATGTAATTGCCGGTGAGGTAGTTCTTCGCCTGGCTCAGCTCCTGCGGCGAGACCGGCCGGGCGCGGATGCGCTCCATCTGGGCCAGGATGGCGGCCAGCGCGGGCGCGGTGACGGCGGTGCGCACCTGGGTGGAGACGATCCAGGCGCCCAGGTCGCGGTAGGGCAGGTTCTCGCTGCCGATGTCGTAGGCGTAGCCCATGCGTTCGCGCACGATGGCGGTGAGGCGGGAGTTGAAGCTGCCGCCCAGCACCTCGTTAGCCACGCGGAAGGCGAAGTAGCCGGGCGCGGCGCGGGTGAGGCCGAAGTTGCCGAGCAGGATGGTGGATTGCGCCGAGCCCGGGCGCGCGATCAGGTAGATGCGCCGCGTGGGCGGCTCGTGCACCGCCGGCGCCGGCGGCGGCGCCGGCTCGCCGAACTTCCAGTCGCCGAAATACTGCTGCGCCAGGTTGTGCGCGCGGGCGGCGGAGATGTCGCCGGTGACCACGATCTCGGCCTGATTGTTGGGCAAGAAGTAGTCCTGATGGAACTGCACCAGCTTGGCCCGCGTGATGGCGGCGATCGAGGCCGCGGTGGGCGCGGTGATGGCGTAGGGGCTGTTGCCGAACAGCAGCTTGTTGAACTGCACCGAGGCAAGAAAGCCGGCCGAGGCGCGGTTGGCGCGCAGCGCCTGCAGCATGTTGGCCTTCTCCAGCGCGACCTCCTTCGCCGGGAACGTGGGATGGAGCACCACGTCGGAGAGCAGCTCGAAGAGCGCGTTGACGCGGTCGGCAAGCGCGCTGGCGCTGATGGTGAGGAAGTCAGTATCCACGCCCGCGGAGATGGAGCCGCCCATGGCGTCCTGCGCCTCCGCGATCTGCAGCGCGTTGCGCGTGGGCGTGCCGTCGGTGAGCAGGTCGGCCTCGGCGTCGGCCAAGCCGGCTTCGGCCGGCGTGATGCGCGAGTTGCCGGCGCGGAAGGCCATCCGCACCGAGACCAGCGGGAAGCGGTGGTCCACCGCCACCACAATCTTGAGGCCGTTGGGTAGCTGGTCGGTTTCACTCACCGGCCGGCGGTACGGCTGCATCGGCCCGACCGCGGGCGGCTTGTCCATGAACGCCGGCTCCGGCGGCAGGTCGTGGGTGGGGACCGCGGCCTGCGCCGCGGCGAGACCGGCCAGCGCGGCGGCGGCGAAAGCGAAACGCGGCAGTCGGCGCGTCATTGTGCACCTCCGGTGGACCGGCCCGCGTCCGGCGTCTTGCCCGGCGGCGCGGCGGCGGGCGCGGGCAGGTCGCTCACCATCGCCAGGCGCTCGGGGGTGAGATAGGTGCGGGCGACGTGCTCCAGTTGCCGCGAGGTCACCGCCATGAAGTGCGCCAGTTCGCTGTTGGCGGCCGCCGGCGTGCCGCTGAACAGCGTCGCCAGGGCGAGCAGCTGGTTGCGGTTGAGCGTGGTCTGCTCGGAGTGGATCCAGGAGGAGGCGAAGGCGGTGCGCAGCCGGTTGAGCTCCGCCGGGCTTACGCCGTCGGCCTCGACCTCCTCGATCTGCTGAAAGACCAGTTTCTTGATGATCTCCGGCGTAGCGTTGGGCTTGTAGATCACGTAGCCCGCGAAGAGGCCGGGCGAGCGGTAATCGGTGAAGTCGGCGCCCGGGAAGCCCAGCCCGCCGCCCACCTCCAGCGCCACCTGGTTCTTCTTCACCAGTGACTGGTAAAGGCGCGAGCTTGCGCCGTTGAACAGCAACTGGCCGAGCATGGTGAGCGCGTAGAAGTCCTTGGTGTCGCGCACCGGCCCCTGCCAGGCCAGCGCCACCGCCGGCACCTTGGCGTGCGGATCGGTGACGGTCTCGGTCTTGGCCTTGGGCGGCGGCTCGACGGTGTTCACCGGCGTGATCTTGCCGCGGTTGGGGATCCAGCCGAAGTAATGCTTGACCAGCGCCTCGGTCTTGGCGGTGTTGATGTCGCCGACGATGGTCAGGATGCAGTTGCGCGGCGCGTAGTACTCGCGGAAGAACTGGCGCACCTGGCTCAGCTTCGCCGCGTTCAGGTCATGGAAGGAGCCGATCACCGGATGCGCGTTCTGCCAGTTGGAAAAGGCGGCCTCGCCGATGTCCACGTAGAACAGCGGGCCATAGGGCGCGTTGTTGACGCGCAGCCGCTTCTCCTCCTCCACCACCTGGATCTGGTTCTTCATGTTGGTCGGCGTGACGTCGAGCGCGGCCATGCGGTCGGCGTCGAGCCACATCACGGTGGGCAGCACGTTGCTGGGGACGGTCTCGTAGTAAAACGTGTAGTCCTCGTGCGTGGAGGCGTTGTCGTTGCCCCCGTAGCCCTCCACCAGGTGGTCGAAGACGCCCTTGGGCGCGTGCGCCGAGCCCTCGAACATCAGGTGCTCGAACAGATGCGCGAATCCGGAGTGGCCGGGATGCTCGTCGCGCCCGCCCACGTTGAACAGCATGCTCTCGGTCACCACCGGCAGCGTGTGGTCCTCCGAGAGCACGACGCGCAAGCCGTTGGCGAGCTTGAACTGCGTGAACGGGATCTGCGGAACAGTCACTTGGGCGGGCAATGCCAGCGGAAAAACCAGGGCCAGCAGCCCAGAAAAGCAGAATCGGGAGCGCATGCCGTTGCTTTCAGCATGACATGATTGGGGGCATGGTGCCACTGGAGCGCATCGCAGCCTGGCTCCCGCGCCAACGCTGGTTCGCCGGCCGGGGCGCGGCCGTGACGGCGGTCGAGACGGTGGATACGGTCGAGTTGGGTAGCGGCGTGGCCATGTTGCTGGTGGACGCGACGCCGGAGGGGCGCGAAACGGCGCGCTACGCGCTGCCGCTGTATGGCGGCGGCTTGGATGGACTGGCAAGCGAGGCCGCGCGCCAAGCGTGGTTCGCGCGCCTGGCGGCGGGCGCGACCCTCGCCGGCCGGCACGGCCATCTGGCCTTCGAGCCGGTGCGGCCGCTGGAAGCGGCGGCGGCCGGGAGCCGGCTGCTGGGCGCGGAGCAGAGCAACAGCTCGGTGCTCTATACCGCCGCCGACGGCGCGCCGCGCTGGCTGCTGAAGTTTTTCCGGCGCCTGCAGGCGGGCGAGAACCCGGATTATGAGGTCCCGCGCGCGCTGGCCGCGCACACCGCGTTCCGCAACACGCCCGAAGCGCTGGGACGCATCGTCTACCGCACGAACGGTGAAATGTATTTGCTGGCGGCGCTCAGCGCCTTCGTCGCCAACCGCGGCGACGGCTGGGAGTACGCCTTGGCCCGGCTGCGGCGCGGCGAGGGCGCGGCGCTGGAAGTCGAGCTCGAGCTGCTCGGACGGCGGACGGCGGAGCTGCACGCCGCGCTGGGCGGAATGGCGGGCGTGGAAGGGTTCGCGCCCGAGCCGATCACCGCCGGGGACCGGGAGCGCTGGCGGCGCCGCGCGCTGGCAGGCGCGCAATCGGCGGCGCTGGCGCCCTACGCCGCCGTGCTGGCACCGTGGCGCGAGCGGCTGGCGGCGGCCGACTGGCAACCGCTGGGGCTGGGTGCGGTGGTGGGCGCGGTCAAAACGCGCATCCACGGCGACTATCACCTCGGCCAGGTGCTGCGCACGGACGACGACTTCATGATCTTCGATTTCGAAGGCGAACCGGTGCGGCCGATCGAGGAGCGGCGGCGCAAAGGCAGCCCCTGGCAGGACGTGGCGGGCATGCTGCGCAGCCTGCATTACGCCGCGCACACCGCCCGCCAGCCCCTGTGGGCGGCGGCGGCGCGGGCGGCGTTCCTGCGCGGCTATTTATCCATGGGTCAAACGCCCGCTCCGGAGCTGAGCTTCTTCGAGCGCGAAAAGGCGGTCTATGAGCTCAACTACGAGCTCAGCTACCGCCCCGCGTGGAAGGACATTCCGTTGGCGGGCTTAGGCGAGCTGCTGGCGAGGTAAGACTTCTCGTTTCGCCTACTGCTTGACCACGATCAGGTGGAAGCTGTTGGGCACGATCATCCGCGCGAAGAAGTTGAACCGGCCGCCGCGCCCGCGCGCCGCTGCCGCCTCCTTGCGCAGGTTCGCCATCTGCTGTTGCGTGAGATGGCGGCGGGTCGCCGTGACCGTGAACAGGGTGTGGGTCTCGGTATCGACCTCCATGGTGCGGGCGCCGGCCTCGGTGGCGACGTTGCCGACCAGGGTGTAATGATTAGGGCTGTCCTCGTGGACCACGGTGATGGTGCCGTTTCCGCCGTTGGAGCTGAAGGCCAGCCGGGTGCCGGGATCGAAGCGATTCGCGTCCACCCCCGAACCGATGGGCTCGGTGGCGACGATCTGGCCGGTGTCGGCGTTCAGAATCGCCATCACGTTGTTGTGGCATCCGATAAAGAGGCGGCGCGACTGCGTGTCCATGGCCAGCCCGGAGGGATGCGTGCACCGCGGCGCCAGGTTCCAGACGTGCAGGATCTTCAGCGAACGCGCGTCGATTTCGATCTCCTGGCTCGAGCTCTCCAGGTTGTCGTACACGTGGCCCTCCCCGTCGGCGGCGGCGTACTCGGCCGCCTTGGCGGGCAGCAGGATGGTGCCGACCACGTCGCCGGTCTTGGCGTCCACCGCCACCGCGTGGCTGTCGTGGTTGAACGCGAAGATGCGGTCGGTGGCGGGATCGTAGATGATGCCGTCCGGGGCGCGGATGGGGACGGGAATCTGCTTGATCGTCTTCAGCGTCTTCAGGTCGAACTCGGTGAAGCTCTGGCTGCCGCCGTTGCTGGTGAAGCCGTGATTGTCCTTGTCGCTGATCGCCACGCCGTGCGTGCCCGCGAGCCCCCTGACCGCGCCGACCATCTGCAGCGTGCGCGCGTTGAGCACGTCCTCTTGCGAGCCGGCCGAAACGTAGAGGCGCTGCGCGGGTTCGTCAATCCCGAGATAATCCCAGCCCCCCTTGTTGGGCAGCGGGACCTTCTGCACCACGTGATAACCGTCCGGACGCGACGAGCCTTGCATGGCCGCGCGCATGCTGCTCTGCGCCACCGCCCACAAGCCCAACGCGGCCACTCCCACGCCAACCACCACCAAGCGTAGCTTCGACATAATGGGACACCCCTCCAGCCAGCGAGACTATGCAGGTCTAGCTTAAGCCAAACTGAAACCTATCCGGGATTTAGCGGCTCAGAGATGACAGAAATGATGTGCCCGCCTCCAGCCCCGCGCCGAAGTTGTCGGCGATGGTCTGGCCGATGTCGGCGAGCGAGCCGCGATCGCCGAGCGCGGCGGGCGGAGTCCCGGGGGCGTAGGCGAGCAGCGGGACGAACTCGCGCGAGTGGTCAGTGCCGGGCGTGGTGGGATCGCAGCCATGGTCGGCGGTGAGCAGCAGCAGGTCGCGCGGGCCGAGCGCGGCCACGATGCGCGCCAGGCCGCGATCGGCCTCGGCCAGCGCGCCGGCGAAGCCGGCGGCGTCGTTGCGATGGCCATAGAGCATGTCGAAATCCACCAGATTGACGAAGATCAGTCCGGCGCGCACGGTGCCCATAGCCTCGAGCGTCTTCTCCAGTCCGTCGGCGTTGGACGTCATGGCGGCGTGCGACGCGATGCCGCGCCCGAGAAAGATGTCCTGGATCTTGCCGACTGCGTGGACCGGCACGCCGCGCGCCGCCAGTTGATCGAGCAGCATGCCCTCCGGCGGCGGAACGGCATAGTCGTGGCGGTTGCGGGTCCGGACGAAGCCGTGCGCGGCATCGCCGGTAAAGGGCCGGGCGATGACGCGGCCGACCCGCCACGGGCCTTGCAGCAGCTCGCGCGCCTGGGCGCAGATGGCGTAAAGCTCCGCCGGCGGGATGCGCTCCTCGTGTGCGGCGACTTGAAACACGCTGTCGGCGGAGGTGTAGACGATCGGTGCGCCGCTCGCGAGGTGCTCGGCGACCAGGCGCTGCATGATTTCGGTGCCGCTGGCGGCGGCGTTGCCGAGCGTCGGGCGGCCGATGCGGCGCTCGAAGGCGGCGATCAGTTCCGGCGGAAACCCCTGGGAAAAGACGGGGAATCCGGGCTGCAGCAGGATGCCGGCCATCTCCCAGTGCCCGGTGGTGGTGTCCTTGCCGTCGGAGGCGAGCGCGCAGCGCCCGAACGAAGCCAGCGGCGGCGCGGCGGCGGAGACGCCGCGCAACGGCCGGATGTGCCCCAGGCCGAGCCGCTCGAGCGTGGGCAGCGGCACGGGATGGCGGCCGAGAACGTGGCCGAGGGTGTCGCTCCCAGCGTCGTAGGGGCCGTAGCGCGCGGCGTCCGGCATGGCGCCGATGCCGGCGCTGTCGAGCACGATCAGGAGGATGCGCTCGAAGCGCCTGCCAGTCGCCATGCCGCCATTATCGCGGCCGCGGAGCGGAGCCGCCGCGCCGCCAAAGCAGCAATCCGGCCCCGGCCAGCACCAGCAGGACCGCCGCGAGCGGCGCGTGCGGCACGTGGTTCATGCCTCCCTCGCCGGCGGGTGTCAGCGGCAGCAGCGGGAAAACGCCCAGGACGCAGCCAAACAGCAGCAGCGCCAAACCGGCAATGGTGGCCCAGCCGCCGTCGGCTGGCGGGGACGAGGACCGCATGGCGGGCAAGTCGTGGTGGACGTGAGGGGGCTCGAACCCCTGACCTCCGCGTTGCGAACGCGGCGCTCTCCCAGCTGAGCTACACGCCCAAACCTCGGCAATTTTAGCATGAGGTGAAGAGGGGCTTGACGCCCG
>JAKAOE010000063.1 GCA_021823305.1 Acidobacteriota bacterium | reverse complement strand
CGCGGCGCCGGCGCCGTCCCGTTGCTGGTGCGCCGGACCGCGCCCGGCAGCCGCCGCCGCGGGCGCGGGCGGCGGCGCGGCCGCCGGCGGCGGCGCGGGCCGGGCCAGGCGGGCAATGCGCGCCGCCGCCGCCTCAATCGCCTCGATCCAGGAACCGGCGGGCAAGTCGGCCCCCGCCGCCGGCCACGCCGGCGCCGGCGGCGTCGGCGGCGCCGCGTAATCCGCGGCGGGCGCGCCGAGGCCGCCCCCGCGCCGGTAATAGAACGTCTCGTGCGATTGGCATAACTCCAGGTCCTGCAGCATGCCGCGCAGATTCTCGGCGTGCCCCAGGAACAGGAACCCGCCCGGCGCCAGCCGGGCGCTGAGCCGGCGGATCACCCTCTGCGCCACCGCCGGCGCGAAATACATGATCGTGTTGCGGCAGAAGATGATGTCGTAGGGCGCGGCCGGGCCGGCCTCTGCCCAGGCGCCGCAAAGATTGCCTTCCTCGAACCGCACCCGCCCGCGGATCGTGGCATCCAGCACATACTCGTCGCCCGCCCGCGCGAAGTACCGTTCCCGCACCGCGTCCGGCGTGATCCGCAGCGCCCAGCGCCCATAACGGGCGCGGCGGGCGCGCTCCAGCGCCGCCGGATTCACGTCCATGCCCACGATCTCGACGTTGTCCCAGGCCGGCAGCGCGGCGGCCAGCGTGACGGCCAGCGAATAGGCTTCCTCGCCGCTGGCGCACCCGGCCGATAGCACGCGCAAGCCGCGCGCTGCCCCGCCGCCGCGCCGGCAAGCCGGCAGCACCGCCTCGGTCAACGCGCGAAAGTGGCTCGGATTGCGGAAAAAGTAGGTTTCGCCGACCGTCAGGCGCTCGGCCAGACAGCGCCACTCCTCCGCCATGCCGGGCAGCGCGTCGAGATAGGCGCCAATCGCCAGCCGGTGCGCATCCGCCCGTTCCCGCATCAGCGCGGGAATGCCGGCGCCGCGCACGTCGTCGTAGCGCAGCCCGAGATGGGCTTCCACCAGCGCCTGAAAGCGCACCGCCACGTCGGGCGCGAGGATGGCGGTCATGGCGCCGTATCCTCGGGGACCACCCGCGCTGATTCGAGAATCGTCAACAGCTCGCCGTCGAGCCGCCCCAATGCCCGCACCCCGGCGCCGGCGCTGCCCTGGAACAAGGGCGGCAGCCCCTGCTCGCCCGCCGCGGCGAGCTGGGCCACGCCCAGCACCCCCCCCACCCCCAGCGCCACGCTGCGCGCGCCGGCGCGCACCGTCACCCAGCGCCCCGCCGCCGCGACTTCGCGCCGGACGCCGTCCAGCAACCCGCCCAGGTCGAGCACCGGGGTGGGCGCGCCGCGCACCAGCGCCACGCCGGGCACAAAGTCGGGCCCGCCCGCGATCGCCTCGTACGGCAGCGGCCGCATCGTCTCCACGACGCGTTCCACTGGCAGTGCGCAGCGGCGCCCCGCCGCCCGGAACAGAAGCACGGTGCTGATTCGATTCCCACCCATGGTTCGCTGCAACCTGGCCTCAGGCGGCCCGGCTGGTTCGCGCCAACAACGAGCTCGACGTGAGCTTTTGAGACGTCCCCTATGCCGCTAGCATACTGCGCCGGACGCAGCCGCCCCGCCGCCGCGCTCCACCCGGGAATCCCGCTAGTAACTCCAGGGCCGGCGGCCGGCGGGAATCGCGCTGCTGCTCAAGGAGCGCGACACCCCGCGCGCGGCAATCGCCCTGACTGCCGCCGTGCTCGCCTGAGACTCACATCGGGATATAACTATGAACGTGCGCCGGGTGCGGCGCCATCGCGCCGGAGAACGGCCGCCGGAACGGCGGCGGCAAGCCGCTGGCCGGAGAGACAATGCACGGCAGCGCGGTGGGAGGCCGGCCAGCCCCGGGCGAAAGGCTTGCTATACTCGATCCTGCGCGGTGAGTGTAGCTCAGCTTGGTAGAGCGCTGGATTGTGGCTCCAGTGGCCGAGGGTTCGAATCCCTCCACTCACCCCACCTCAACCACCTGAAAACATTGGACTTGCAGGCGACCCGGGAGAAAGGGGATCGCGGCGCGCGAGATCGGTTACAGTAGGCGCGTAAGCATCCAGTTCGGGAGGTATCCGCATGAGTTTGAATCGCCGCGGTTTTTTGGCGTCCGGCGCGGGAGTCGCATCGGCCGCTCTCTTTACCCATCCCTTGCTCGAGCGCCTGGCCGCCGTTCCCCGCGAGCTGCCGCCCGCCCGCCTCTACCTGGACGATGAAGAAGCCTACTGGGCCGGCATCCGCAAGCAGTTCCTCATCCCCGCCGACGAGATCTACTTCAACAACGGCACCTGCGGCTCCTCGCCCGCGCCCGTACTCAAGGCCATCTTCGACGGCTACAACACCACCGAGAAAATGGACGACGCCAACCCCGAGGATTACCCCATCTGGGGGTACGGTCCCTGGAACCGGTTCCGCGATCCCCTGGCCGCTTTCATCGGCTGCGAACGCGACGAACTAGCGATGTTGCGCAACGCCACCGAGGCCAACAATTACGTCTCCAACGGCTTCAAGATGAACCCCGGCGACGAGGTTGTCATCACCGACCAGGAGCACGAAGGCGGCGAAAACGGGTGGTTTCTGCGCGCCAAGCGCTACGGGATCACGGTCAGAAAGGTCGCGCTGCCCAAACCCATCCCCAAACCCGAGGACGTCCTGAACCGGTTCAACGACGCCATCACGCCCCGCACCCGCATCTTCTTCTTCAGCCACGTCACCACCGTCACCGGCGTCGTGCTGCCCGCCAAGCAGCTCTGCGCGCTGGCGCGCGACAAGGGCATCGCCTCCGCCGTGGATGGCGCCCACGTCACCGGCATGATGCGGCTCGATGTGCACGACATCGGTTGCGACTACTACACCTCCAGCCCGCACAAGTGGCTGCAGGCCCCCAAGGGCAGCGGCTTTCTCTACGTCAAGTCGGGCATGGAAGACCATCTCTGGAACACCATCGCCAGCTCCAGTTGGGACAGCACCACCGGCGGCGCTTACCGCTTCCAGCAGATCGGCACTTCCAACGTGCCTTCGCTCTGGGGTCTCAAGGCGGCGATCGATTTCGCCAACCAGATCGGCATGGATAGGATCGAGGCCCGGCACCGGGCCATGAACCAGGCCATGCTCGACGCCATGCAGCAGCGCGGCGCCACCAACATCACCGGCCTCGACCCCAGCCTGCGCTGCGCCCTGACCACGGTGGACATCTCGCCCATCGAGCGCATGAAGCTGGAGGACTGGATGTGGACGCAAAAAAAGATCCGCATCCGCGGCAGCGAGCCCTCGGAAATGCGGCTGGCCACCCCCTACTACTTCCTCAAAACCGACATGGCCCGCCTGCTCGCCGCCTTCGACGAGTACAAAGCCAAGATGGCCTGAGCCCCGCGGCAGCCTCCGCCGCAGTTACAGTTCTTCGCCCTTCGCGGCCTGTCCACTCAGCAGGAATGTGCGCGGATACTCGCCGCGCCCGCAGAGCTTGAACGAACCGAAATCCTTGGACGGCGCCGGCTAGCGGCAGACTTCCGGCCGTCTTGATCCAGGCCCGGCGTGATAGCGATCTGGTCACGGTTCGGCTTCAGTATACCGGCCGCAGCCGCCTCCGTCGCGGCTCCCGCCGTGGCCGTGCCACCCTAGCCGAAGCGGAAGCTGGAGACCGCAAGGCGGCCGAAGAAGTCGTCCTCGTGGTAGATGAGCTCGGCGCGGTCGCCCCCGGCGGCGCCCGCGGCCACGTGCAGCGGCAGTAGATGGTCCGGCTCGGGGTGGACGAGACGGGCGCAGGGGGCCTGCTCCCAGGCGGTGAGGTGCGCGGCGCGCTCGGCCGGGTCGGCCAGCAGCAGCGTCTCCCGCAGCCAGGCGTCGAAGGCGGCCGACTCCTCGCGCGGATGGTTGGCGCCGTCGGCAAAGAAGCTGCGCAGGTTGTGGTAGCTGCTGCCGCTGCCCAGGATCAGCACGCCTTCCTCGCGCAGCGGCGCCAGCGCGCGGCCGAGAGCGAGATGGGCGCCGGGGTCGTAATCGGCGCGCAGCGAGACCTGCACCACCGGGACATCGGCCGCGGGATAGGCCACCGCCAGCACGGCGTAGACGCCGTGATCGAAACCCCGCGCCGGGTCGAGGCGTGACTCCAGCCCGGCGGCGCGGATCAGCGCTGCGACGCGGCCCGCCAGCGCCGGCGCGCCGGACGCGGCGTAGCGGATGCGGTAGATCTCCGGCGGAAAGCCGCCGAAGTCGTAAATCATCGGCGGCGCCGGGCTGGCCGTCACGGCGAAGCTGGCGTCCTCCCAATGCCCGGAGACGGCCACGATCGCGCTGGGCTTGGCGCCGGCCTGGCGCGGCACGTCCCGCAGCGCGGCTTCGAGCTTGGCGAAGCGGGCGCGGAACTCCCCCTGCATATAGGGCCACGGCCCGCCGCCATGGCTGAGATAAAAGGTGGGCAGCCGCTGCATGGTCCCAGCCTGGCCCCGTCTAGCCCAACGAAGCGGCGGTCTGAACAAAGCGGCGCTGCAGCCGGAGCGAGACGTTCACCAGCCCGATCATCACCGGCACTTCGACCAGCGGCCCGATCACGGCGGCGAAGGCGGCGCCGGAGTTGATGCCGAACACCGCCACCGCCACCGCGATGGCCAGCTCGAAGTTGTTGGACGCGGCGGTGAACGAGAGCGTCGCGGTCTCGGCGTAGTTGGCGCCCAGCCTGCGCCCCATCAGGAACGTGATCAGGAACATCAGCACGAAATAGGCCACCAGCGGCAGCGCGATGCGCAGCGCGTCGAGCGGCAGACGCACGATCACCCCGCCCTTGAGCGAAAACATCACCACGATGGTGAACGGCAGGGCGATCAGCGTCAGCGGACTGATGCGCGGAACGAAGCGCTGCGTGTACCAGACGTCGCCCTTGGCGCGGCGCAGGAGCGTCCGCGTCAGCCAACCGGCGAAGAACGGCAGACCGAGGTAGAGCAGCACGCTGCTGGCGATCTCGCCCATCGAGACATGCACCGCGGCGGCGGGCAGGCCGAGCGCGGGCGGCAGCACCGCCAGGAAAAACCAGGCGTAAACCGAGTAGAACAGCACCTGGAAAATGGAGTTGAACGCCACCAGCGCCGCGGCGGCCTGGGTGTCGCCGCGCGCGAGCTCGTTCCAGACGATCACCATCGCGATGCAGCGCGCCAGCCCGATCAGGATGAGGCCGTCCATGTAGGCGGGGTAGCCGCGCAAAAAGACCACCGCGAGCGCGAACATCAGCACCGGCCCGATCAGCCAGTTCTGCAGCAGCGAGAGGCTGAGCAGGCGCCAGTTGGCGAAGGCCGCGTGCAGGCTCTCGTAGCGCACCCGGGTGAAGGGCGGATACATCATCAGGATCAGCCCCACCGCGATCGGAATCGAGGTCGTGCCGGCGCTGAAACGGTTGAGCAGCGGCACGATGCCCGGCCACAGCCAGCCCGCCCCGACGCCCACCGCCATGGCGGCGAAGATCCATCCGGTGAGGTAGCGGTCGAGGAAACCGAGCCGCGCGGCGGTGCCCGAGGGGCAGAGCGGGCCGGGAGCGGAGGGCGCGGAGGGAGAGGCTGGCATGTTCATGGGATTAGGCGCGTGAGTCCCCTCCGCGCGGCTTCGGGATCGGCATCCCAGGGCAGCGCGAGGAGAGCCGTAATGCGGCGATCGAGCGTTTCGTAGGCTTGGCGAAATGCGGCGGCGACGTCGCCGCCGCTGCCGCTGGCCGTGGCGGGATCGGGCGTGCTCCAGTGCGCCGCGGCCGGGTGCCCCGGCCACACCGGGCAAGCTTCGCGCGCGGCGTTGTCGCAGACGGTGATGACCAGATCCATCACCGGCGCGTCCGGACCCGCGAACTCCTCCCAGCTCTTGCTCCGCAGCCCGGCCGCCGGCAGCCCCGCCAATGCCAGCTGCCGCAGCGCGCCCGCATGCACCCGCCCGGCGGGACGGCTGCCGGCGCTGAAGGCCCGAAACCGCCCGGCGCCGCGCGCGTTGAGAATGGCCTCGGCTAGGATCGAGCGCGCCGAGTTGCCCGTGCACAAAAACAGGACGTTGCGCGACCGCCCCGCCGCCTCGATTTCCATATTTCTAGAATAAGCGATTTTCGCCCGCGCTCACAACGCCCCCAGCCAGCGCAGCGCGAACCGGCTGCCCAACGCCCGCACCAGCGCTTCGTCCGCCGTGACCAGCTCGGCGTCGAGCGCGCGCGCCAGCGCGACATAGAGACAGTCGTAAGCCGCATGGCGATAAGCGAGCGCCAGCGCCAGCGCATCGTCGAGGTGCGGCATCACGGAAACGGTGGCGAGGCCGACGGCGCGCAGCGTCTCCAGCCCCTGCGCCGCCTGCGCGGCATGGATGCGCCCGCGCTGCACCGACTTCCAGCAGACGTGCGCGATCTCGACCCAGAACAGCTCCGGCACCAGCGCCGTGGCGCGGCTGGCGGTGAGGTCGTCGAGCAGGCGGGCCGCCTCGGCGGCGAAGGGTTCGCCCGCCGCCGGCAGCACCCACTTCGCCGCCACGCTGGCGTCAATGACGTAGGCCTGCATTCTTCAGCGCGGTCCCCGGCCCGGCACTGCGCCCCGCCGCGCGCCCCACTCGCCCTCAGCGCGCGCGCAGCTCGCGCACCATCTCCTCCGCCGTGGGAAAGGGCCCGGGACCGGCGGGCGCGGCGGCTTGCAACTGCAGCGCGCGCCGGAACGCGGCGCGGCGGCGCGACAACTCGCGCGCGCCGGGAAACTCGCGCGCCAACGCCTCCAACACCTCCGCTGCGATCGAGCGCCGGTTCCGCTTGGCGCGCTCGCGGATGGCGGCATAGATCTCCTCCGCCACGTTCTCCACATACAGCGTTGCCATATCCCTACTCTAGCACATCCCTAGTCCTTCCCCAGCACAATCCTATCCCACGCGCCCTCCCACTCGCACGGGCGCCCCTTGGTGCGGCGGCACTCGAGCCTCTCCGGCAGCGACAGGCTGACGTAAATGTTGATCCCTTTGAAGTTATCATCGCCCGGGGCGGCGATGGTGTGGCGGCACAGCGTGCCGCTGCCGGGCGCGAACGCGGGCGCAACGTGCTTGCCGTCCACCTCCA
This sequence comes from Acidobacteriota bacterium, assembly GCA_021823305.1. Taxonomy (GTDB): domain Bacteria; phylum Acidobacteriota; class Terriglobia; order Terriglobales; family SCQP01; genus SCQP01. The sequence continues at coordinate 1,005 of JAKAOE010000063.1, read as the reverse complement.
CCGTGTCGTGGCGCTTGCCCGCGGCGTCGTAAAAATAATGCGTGTGCCGCCATTGCTCCACCATCTCTGGCGTGATCTTGCCGAAGTGGTTGCGGATCAGCCAGGTGAAGGTCCAGAAGCGCGTGCCGCTGACGTTGAGCCCGGCGTACCGCGGATGCGAGGTCGCATCGCCGTGCATCGCCATGGGATGCGAGGGATCGAGGCGGTTCTGGTCGTCGTAGCTGTTGTGCGCCTCGACGTTGTTGCAGGAGGCGACGAAGGCGGCCTTCTCCTCCCCCAGGTCGCCGGGCTTTCGCACCGCGTAGCGCGGCATGCCGTGCTGGTCGGCGGGGATGCTCTCCACCACGAACGCATGGGCGCGGTCGGAGACCACCCAGTTGGCGCCGCGCGTGCATTTGCCCACGACGATCTTCATGCCCGATTTCCTGCGGTAGTCGGGCCGTCCCACCGTCAGCAGCGAAACCGCCTCGGCGGCGCTCGCCCCGAAGGCGGCGCCGAAGAAGTCGCCCACCTGCCAGTCGAGCCCGGGACGGCGATAGCCGGAAAATGGCTCGGCGAGCGTCGGGCCGAGGATGTTCACGCCGCCGCCGGCGTACCCGCTCACCACCACGCCGCGGTCGTTCATGGCGTGCTCGCTGCCGATCTCGCCCGCCGAGTCGGTGATGGTGTAGCGGTGGGCGCGGCGGTCGCTGGGCGCGGCGATGAAGCTGACGAGATACTCCTGCGGAAAGAAGTGCTGGTCCTCGGAGCTGCAGTGGATGGCCTGCCCGTCGGCGGTGGCGGCGCCGAGCATGACCGCGCCGCTGCAGCAATGCGTGTCCTCCTCGGGCGGCGCGATCTCGGCGCTCTCGCCGCGCGGCGGCCGGCCCTGCAGGCCGAAGTAGCTGTTGATCATCAGGATCTTGTCGAAGTGGCTGAGCTGGCGCGCGAAGGCGGAGGCGGCCAGCTCGCTCGCCGCGCCGTCGGCGATGCCGTGCATAAGCTCGAGCGCCTCCGGCACCAGCA
>JAKAOE010000062.1 GCA_021823305.1 Acidobacteriota bacterium | reverse complement strand
GTTCAGCGGCGAAGCATCAGACTGCTGGATCGGCTCCCCGTTGTAGGTGCGCCAGTTCGCTATGGGTTGCGGCGACGGCGCGCGCGACGCCATGGCCGCGCTCGCCGCCTGGCAGCGCAGCCAGGCGCTGCGCGAGCTCGAGTTCGCGCTCGCCGAAGCTCAGGACGAGTTCGCCGCGCTGATGGCGGCCGAAGCCGCCAAGCCGCTGCGCGACGCGCGCGGCGAAGTAAAGCGCGCGCTCCTCACCGTGCGCACCGCGGCGGAAGAAGCGCTGCGCATCGAAGGCGCGGCCACGCCGCTCGAGTTCGCCGCCGGCGCCGAAGGCAGCCTGGCCGTCAGCCGGCGCGTGCCGGTGGGCGTCGTCGCCGGCATCACGCCGTTCAACTTTCCCCTCAACCTGGTGCTGCACAAGCTCGCGCCGGCGATCGCCAGCGGCAATCCGATCGTCATCAAGGCCTCGCCGCGCGCGCCGCTGACCGCGCTGCGGCTGGGCGAGTTGGCGCTGGGCCTCGAGCTGCCGCCGGGCGCGGTCAACGTCCTCAGCGGTGGCGCCGAGCCGGCGGTGCAACTCACCGAGGACGGCCGCGTCGCGATGCTCTCCTTCACCGGCAGCGCCGTCGTGGGCTGGGAGCTGAAGCGCCGCGCCGGACGCAAAAAAGTCGTGCTCGAGCTCGGCGGCAACGCCGCCAATATCGTCCATCGCGACGCCGATCTCGACCTCGCCGCCGGGCGGCTCGCCGCCGGCGCTTTCGCCTACGCCGGCCAAAGCTGCATCTCGGTGCAGCGCGTCTACGCGCATCGCGAAATCTACGCCGCGCTGCGCGAACGCCTGGTCGCGCGCGCCGAGGCGCTGGTGGTGGGCGACCCGCGCGACGAAGCCACCGACGTCGGCCCCATGATCACCGACGAAGCCGCCGCCCGCGCCTTCGCCTGGATGCAGGAGGCGGTCGCCGCCGGCGCCAAAGCGGCTTGCGGTTGCAAGCGCGACGGCGGTTTCGTCTGGCCCACGATCCTCGAAAACGTCCCGCCGGCGGCGGCGATCTACAAGGAAGAAGCCTTCGCCCCGGTGCTCGTGCTCGAGCCCTTCGACGACTTCGCCGCGGCCCTGCGCCAGGCCAACGCCAGCCGCTACGGCCTGCAGGCGGGCGTCTTCACCCGCGACCTCGACGCCGCCTTGCGCGCCTTCCGCGAGCTCGAGGTCGGCGCCGTGCTGCTGAACGAGTGCTCGAGCTGGCGCATGGACCCCATGCCCTACGGCGGCGTGAAGGACTCCGGCTTCGGCCGCGAGGGCTTGCGCTCGGCGATCGCGGAGATGACCGAGCTGCGCCTGCTCATCCTGCGTGGCTGAGCGCCATCACTCGTTCTAGGGCAGCAGCGTCAAATCGCTGGGCGGCAGCAGCCGCTGAAACCCGCGGTCGAAGCTGACTAAATGCTCGGCCAGCGCTTCGGTGGTCGCGGCGATCCAGGCGTCGATCACGTGGTTGGCGGTGAGGCCCTGCGCCAGCAGCTTGCTGCGCAGCAGCGGCCACTCGCCCTCGCCGGCGATCTCCACGCCGGGTGTCGCCAGCAGCGTGTCGAGAAACGCCACCGCCGCCTCGATCGCATCCGGCTGCTTGAAGACCCTTGGATTCGTTGCCAGCCGCAGGAACCCGGCGGCAACCATCGGCAGCAGAACCAGGGTGGTGTGGCCCGCGGCGCAGGACGCACAGGCGGACTCGATCCAATGCCGCGCCGGATGGTGATGGGGATGGTCGGGGCGAAACGCCGCCAGCAGCACGTTGACGTCGGGCGTCATTGCCCGGCATCGGCCGCGTCGTACAGCGATTGATTGCTCGACGCGTCAATCCCGTCCAGCAAGCCGCCCGCGCAGCGCGACACCGGCAACGGCGCCACCGCCCGCCGCCGCACGCGCTCCGGCCGCAGCCGCAGCGCCAGACCCTCCTCGATGATGCGTGTCAGCGAGGTCCGCTCCTGCGCCGCCCGCGCCTTCGCCCGGGCCAGCAGGTCGTCCCGCAAATCCAGCGTGGTCTTCACAAATCTTATGATACAGAAATCTGTATCGCCACGCAACCGATCGCGCCATTTGCCACTTTTGGCTCAGTTCACACCCAGTAGCGCGTCCACGAACTGCCCCGGCTCGAACGGCACCAGGTCCTGCGCCGTCTCACCCACGCCCAGGTAGCGCACCGGCAGTCCGAGCTCGCGCGCGATCGCCACCACGATGCCGCCCCGCGCGGTGCCGTCGAGCTTGGTAACGATCAGGCCGGTGAGCGGGGTCGCCTGGGTGAACTGCCGTGCCTGCTGCAAGCCGTTCTGGCCGGTGGTGGCGTCGAGCACCAGCAGCGTTTCATGCGGCGCGCCCGGCACCAGGCGCTCGGCGGTGCGGCGCATCTTGGCCAGCTCCTGCATCAGGTTGGTCTTGGTGTGCAGCCGCCCGGCGGTATCCACCAGCACGTAATTGACGCCGCGCGCCTTGGCCGCCGTGAGGGCGTCGAAGAGCACCGCCGAGGGGTCGGCGCCTGGCTTCTGCTGTACGATCTCCACCCCGGCGCGCTCGGCCCACACCGCCGCCTGCTCGCCGGCGGCGGCGCGGAACGTGTCGCCGGCGCAGATCAGCGAGCGGAACCCTTCCTGCTGGTAGCGCTGCGCCAGCTTGCCCAACGACGTGGTTTTGCCAGCGCCGTTGACGCCCACCAGCAGGATCACGAAGGGCCCGTCGCTTGATTCCTTCGCCGGCCGCGCGGTGCGGTCGAAGATGCCCACCAGCTCGGCTTTGATCGCCGCCCGCACCGCCTCCGGCGTCACCGCCGCGCGGTTCTGCTCGATCTGCTGCCGCACCTTGCCCACGATCTCGCCCGCGGTGCGCGCGCCCAGGTCGGCGCCGACGAGCGTGGATTCGAGCTGGCGCAGCAGCTCCGGGCTGATCTCCGTCCTGCCCTGGAACAGCGTGTCCACCTGCGCGACCAGGTTGTCGCGCGTCTTTTCCACCGCGCCGGCGACGCGCTCGCCCAGGCGTTCAAACAGCGTGGGCTTGGGCGGCGGGCCGAAGAGCGTCTGAATCATGCCTTCATTTTGGCATGTGGCGCGAGTCGCCCCGGAACAGGCGCAGCAGCTCGGCGCCGCCGCGGACCGCGACGACGAGCGTGATCGCGGCGAAGCCCGCGCCGGCGATCACCAGCGCTGCGGTCCAGAAATCGAGCCAGGCCTTATCCATGCGCCGCCTCCCGGCGCGCGCCGAAGCGCTCGCCGGTCCAGGTGCCGGATATCATCGCCGCCGCCGCCAGCCCGAAGGCGGCAAAGCCGGAATAGGTTGCCGGCAGGTGGAGAAAGAAGTAGCCCACCGTGCCCGCCGCCCCCGCGATCATGGCGGCGTAGCCGCCGGTCAGGTTGGCGCGCTTCCAGTAGAGTCCGCCGATCACCGCGGCGAACGTGCCGGAGAGGAAAATCGTCGCGGTCAGGTTCAAATACAGGTAGAGCGGGCCGCTCAGCGTGTACCACAAGCTCCACCACAGGATGAAGCCGCTCACGAACAGGTTGGCGATGCGGTTCACCCGGATCTGCGCCTTCGAGCTCAGCGGTGTCTGCCGCAGCGGCCCGATGATGTCCTGCGAGATGATCGAACTCCAGCCCAGCAGGTAGCTGCTGTTCACCGACATCGTCGCCGCCAGCATGCCCGCCGTCACCAGCCCCTTCACCCCCGGCCCCAGCAGGTGCGCCAGCAACGTCGGCATGGCGTTCATCGAGTTGAAGTGCGGTCCCAGCACCGCCAGCGCGGCGATGCCCCAGAGCATGGGCAGCATCCCCCGGCCGAGGAAGATCACGCCCGTCCAGCCGTAGACCTTCTTGCTCAGCTCCGGGCTCTTCATGGACATGGTGCGCATCGCCGTCGTCTGCCAGCAGGTGTTCACCGCCGTCCACAGGATCGTTTGCCAGAGGATGTAGCTCCAGCCGTAGGTCGGGTTGAGGATGGGGCTGAACCCCGCGGCGCCCATCTGGTGGCTCACCGCGTGCACCATCGCCCCCCAGCCGACGTGCGCGATGCAGTAGATCGTCACCAGGATCGTGCCCACGCTCAGCGCCACGTACTGGATGAAATCGGTGACCACGATCGACAGCATGCCGCCGACCACGGTGTAGAGCAGCTCGATCAGCAGGATGCCGGTCATCGCCAGCTTGAGGAAGTGAAAAGGAATGCCGGTGAGGATCACCAGGAACGAGCCTTCCACTCGCAGGAACATCCCCATGTTCAGGATGCCGCCGGTGGCTACCAGCACGCCGGTGAGCACCCGCAGGCCGCGGCTGTACTTGCGCTCGAAGTACTCCGGCACCGTCATCAGCTCGAGCTCGCGAAAGCGCCGGATGATGAACCCGGTCGAGCCCACCGCGATCATCACCAGGCCCGAGATCAAGCCGGTGATGAAGGCCGCAAACCCCGTCTGATACCCCAGTTGGGCGTAATACATGAAGGTGACGGTTCCGGTCTCGGTGGCGGCCAGCGTGGCCACTCCCAGGAACAGTCCCAGCCCGCGCCCGGCGACCAGGTAATCGCTGATGTCGGCTAGCAGGCGCTTGGCCAGCAGGCCGATCGCCAGCGTGCCGACGAGGTAAGCGACGACGATGACGGTGTCGAGCGGGGTGAAGGCCATGCGGGCTGAAGCATCCTACCACTGCTGCGCCGCCGGAGGCGATGGCGCTCTGCAGGCGTGGGCATGCCCCATGGCCTAGAATCTATCCAGCATGGCGACCACGATGCGCAAGCCGGCGGTCCCGCTGCGCGGCCTGCGCATCGCGCTCGACCTCCTGATCGCCGTCCTGCTGCTCATCGCCGCGCTCTGCGGCCTCGCCTACTGGTACGTGCGCACCTCCGGACCGCAGCTCGACGGCCGGCTCGCGCTCGCCGGCCTGGAGGCGCCGGTGACGATCGTACGCGACGGCCGCGGCATCCCGCACATCACCGCGCGGAATGTCCACGACCTCTATCTGGCGCAGGGCTTCGCCATGGCGCAGGACCGGCTCTGGCAGATGGACCTGCTGCGGCGGTTGGGCGAGGGCCGCCTGGCCGCGGTCTTCGGGCCGGCGGCGCTGGCGATGGACGAAAAAACCCGCCGTCTGGGCCTCAACCGCGCCGTGGACGCGGCGGCGGCTCATCTGGATGCGCGGGATGCGGTCTTGCTGGGCGCCTTCGCCCAGGGCGTCAACGACTACATCGCTCAAGCCGGCCGCCGCCTGCCGCTGGAATTCTGGCTGTTGCGCTACAACCCGCGGCCCTGGCAGCCGAAGGATTCGCTGGCGCTGGCCGCCTACATGTACCTGGACCTCGCCTCCGATTACAAGAAGACGCTGGAGCGCGAGGACTTCACCGCCGCGCTCGGGCCCGCGCTCGCGGCCGAGGCGTTTCCCCGCGCCTCGCCCTGGGACGTGGTCCCCGGCGGGCCGCTGCCGCCGCCGCTGCAGCGCGGCTATCTCGGTCCGCGCCGCGGCAGCTTCGGGCGCGGATACTTCGGCGCGCGCTTTCCGCCGCCCCCGGTGTTTCCCGCGCCGCCGCCCCGGCCCGGCCGGCCGCGTGGGGGCAGCAACAACTGGGTGGTGTCGGGCGCGCACAGCTTCGACGGCAAGCCGATTCTGGCCAACGACCCGCACCTCCAGTTCCAGATTCCCGGTCTGTGGTGGGCGGTGGAGCTGGCCACGCCGCGGTTCCGCGTCGCCGGCGTGGCGATCGCCGGCGTGCCGGGCGTGATCATCGGCCACAACCAAAACATCGCCTGGGGCGTCACCAATACCAATGCTGCGGTGCAGGACCTCTACCGGCTGCCCGCGGGCGCGCCGCTGCGGCACTGGCGCGAGCGCATCGCGGTGAAGGGCGCGGCGCCGGCGGAGCTGGTGGTGGCGGCCACGCCGCAGGGCTGGCCGGTGGTGGCGCACGACCGGGGCGGCGCGCTGGCGCTCAACTGGACGTTGTATGCCGCCGGCGCGCTCGAGTCCACGCACGTCTTCCTGGCGCTGGACGAGGCGCGCGATTGGCCGGAGTTCGAGGCCGCGCTGGCGCGGTTCCCCGGCCCCACGCAGAACTTCGTCTACGCCGACACCGCCGGCAATATCGGCTTCCAGGTGGCGGGCTGGATTCCGCTGCGCCAGGGCTACGACGGCTCGGTGCCGGTGCCGGCCAACGATCCGCGCTACGCCTGGCACGGCTTCATCCCCTTCGCCAAACTGCCGCGCGTCGTGAACCCGCCCGACGGCCTGCTGGCCACCGCCAACGGCCGGGTCACGCCCCCGGGTTATCCCTACACCCTGTCCACCGATTGGGACGCGCCCAACCGCACCCGCCGCATCTATCAGTTGCTCGATGAGCTGCCGCACTGGAACGCCAGCGGCATGCTGCGCGTGCAAACCGACGTGGTGTCGGAGGAGGATTACGACTTCGCCCGCGCCCTGCTCGCCGCCGCCCGGGCCTTGGCCGCGCGCAGCGTCCAGCCGGACGCCACCACCCGGCGCGCGCTCGGCATGCTGCGCTTTTTCAACGGCGCCATGGGCGACGGCAGCGCGGCGCCCACGCTGGCCTATCTCACCCGCCACGAGCTGGTGCGTCAGGTGCTGGCGGCGAAGGCCGGCCTCGCGCTGGCGCGCAGCTACCGCTGGGACGAGGGCGCGGTGTTCGCGCAATGGCTGCTGGCGGCGCATCCGCCGCAGTGGCTGCCGCCCGCCTACGCCGCGCCGAACGGCGGCGGCTGGGACGCGCTGCTGATCCATTGCCTGGAGAGCGTGGTCGAGCGCACCACGCTGGCGCCGGCGGATCTCCACTGGGGCAGGTACGAGACGCTGACCGTGCTGCACCCCGTCTATTCCCGCATTCCCTACCTGCGCCGCTTCGCCGACCTGGGCCCGGTGGAAATCAACGGCAGCCGGCTGACGGTGAAGCAGGCGCGCAACGTCGCGCTGGGCGCGCGCAGCGACCTGGGGCCGAGCATGCGCTTCGTCGCCGACCTGGGCGACTGGGATCACTCCATGCTGACGCTGGTGGCGGGTGAGTCCGGCGAGATATTCAGCCCGCATTATCGCGACCAGTTTCCCGCCTATCTCCGCGGCCTCGGCCTGCCGCTCTGGTTCACCCCCCGCGCCGTCGCCGCCCACGCCCGCCACACGTTGCGGCTGGCGCCGCTCGGCCGGTGAAGGCGCGCGCTTGGCTTTCGCCCCGGCCGCGCTGGTGCCCGCGCCAGTCAGCGCCTAGGCGGCCGGGGTGAGGGCCAGCACCACGCGCTCCATCACCAGCCGGGCGGAGAGCGGGCTCGAGCGCAGCTCCACGTCGGCAGCGTGCAGCAGCGCCAGTCCGCGTCGCAGCGTGGACTCGCGCATGCGCCGCCCGATCGCCAGGATGGTTTCGGCGGCGAAGCCGGGCGGGCGCAGCCCCTCGGGCAGTACCGCGTACAGCGCGCGCTTGTCGCCGGCCTTTTCCTGGCGCACCACCAGCGCCATCTGGAAGATGCGGCTGAGCTGGAACACCAGCCCGATGGCGCCGCCCTCGCCCTCCTCCGCCCACAGCCGCGCCAGCGCCGCCAGGGCGGCGGCGCGCCCGCCGGCGGCGATCCGTTCGGCGAGCTCGTAGCCGCTGGCGGCGCCCGCCGCCGGCACCAGCGCTGCCACCGCCTCGGGCGGAATCGCGCCCTGCCCGCCGGCGTAGAGGCAGAGTTTCTCGACTTCGCGCTCGATCAGCCCGAGCCGGCCCTCGAGCGTCTCCGCCAGCGCCGCGGCCGCGTCCTCGCCCAGCGTGCAGCCGCGCTCGCGCGCCATCTGCTGCGCCAGCCGCGCCGCCTGGCCGGGCCCGACGGCGGCGCACAGCACCAGCTCGCCCACCGCTCCCAGCGTGGCTTCGAGGCGCTGCAGCTTGCCTTTGTCCTCGAGCGAGATGCGGGCGCGGTCGGCGGGGATGTGGACGTGGTCGGCGACGAAGAGCAACAGCGCCTCCGGCGGCTGCCCCTGGGCGGCGGCGAAGCGCTCCAGGTTGGCGGGAAAGTCGCCGTGCTTCTTCTTGCCCTGCGGCGCGCCCTCCTCGCCGCCGCCGCGGCTGAAGAGCTCGCGCGCGTTGCGCAGATAAAAAATCTGCTGCGGCGCCATCA
>JAKAOE010000061.1 GCA_021823305.1 Acidobacteriota bacterium | reverse complement strand
CGTCGGCCAGACTATCGGCGAGTACCGTCGAGTGTTCCCCGCGTGCCGCCTCCACGCCTTTGAGCCGTTCGAAGAATCGTTCGCGACCCTGCGGCGTGCATACGGGCGAACTGAGGGTGTGACCCTTGTTCAGTCCTCGGTCTCCGAATCGTGCGAGCCGAGGGTGATGCATGCCTTCGGATCGGCCGCGGCGAATTCGCTGCTGGCGCCGGATAGCTCCGCGGGCGTCCACGTCAAGCCGGGAGTGATCGCGGCTCGCGGTACGGTGACCGTCCGGGCGACCACGCTGGATGCATACTGCGGGGCGGCCGGCATCACCCACATTGACGCGCTCAAGATGGATATCCAGGGGAGCGAGCTTCTGGGGCTCCAGGGCGCACGTGGCCTGCTGGCCGCCGGGGCGATTGGGCTTATCTACTCGGAAGTTCTTTTTGCGCCGATTTACGAAGGACAGGGAACCTTCACCGAGATCCTGGCCCTCCTGCGCGGCTTCGGCTACCAGCTTTTCGGCATGTATGATTTCAACTATGGCCAGAGCGGGATCCTGGCCTGGGCCGATGCAATGTTCATCAGCGGCGCACTGGCGGGCCGCCTTACGGCCAAGGGCTGAATGGCGCGGCTTGCTGGCGCTTGTGTGTTCGCTGCCCTCCTGCTGGCGATCGCGCTGCTCTTCGACGCCTGCGGCCAGGCGGGGATCCCGAGCGCGGCCGCCGCGACTTCCATCACCTATTCGGAAGCTATTCTCACCAACGTCTACACTCTCGGCGCGCCGGAGAGCCCCGACGCGGCGAGCATCGCGACCGCCATGGCTGGTCCCGCCGCACTGGTTCTCCCAGCCGCCTATGCCGGCAGCCCCCCGCCTCCTTCGTCCACGGGCGTCAACCTGTTGGATTTCCGCGGCGCGTTGCCGTCGCTAGCGGTTTCGGTCGCCACCTTTGGCGCGGTGGGCGACGGCGTCACCGACGACACCGCCGCCATCCAGCGCGCGCTCGATGCCGGACCGCCCGCCCGGCCCTTCGTCTACTTTCCACCAGGCGTCTACCTCATTTCCGCGGAACTGTTCGTTCATTCCGGCACCGTCGTGCTGGGCGCCGGGCCGGCCCTCACCACGTTGCGGCTCGCCGCCGACGCTCCGGCGCCCAACGACATTTACTATTCGATGTTTCAATGCGCCGCTCTGCCATGCGCCAACATCGGGTTTGACGACATTACCCTGGACGGCAACCGGCAAAATCAAGCCAGCGTGCTGTTCGGTGATGTCGAGTTTGGCACGACCCATTTGGGCGCCGAGGGGTCGGGCCCGTTTGAAATGCGCGATTGCGTGGTGATGGACAGTCCCAGCGTCCCGGTGGATGCGAGCGACGCCGCAGGTGTGACTTTCGCCTACAACCAGTTCAGCAATACCGGCAACGACGGACCCACATCCCTGTACGACCCCGGATCAACGACTCCATACTTCACAACCGACGCGGGCGCCAGCCTGCGGTGTAGCGGCTGCACCGGCGTCACGGTGACCGGCAACGCGATCACCGGCACCCATACCGGCGCGGTGGCCATAGAGGTAGGCAGCTCGGCCGAATTTTCCGTTAGCGCCAACACCGTGAACGGAGCCGGGGTGTGCATCGATGTCGGAGCGGCCACGCACGGCACTGTCGGCGGCAACACCTGTTCCGCCGTCACGGGCGGGCTGGACTGCGAATCCAACACCGCGAACGTCACCGTGCAGAACAACACGTTCATCAGCGTGGCCGGTCCCCCGCCGACCAGCTACGGCATGTTCTGCCTCGCCCCGGAGGCCGGACCAGTCGACTTCGTCGACAATACGGTCTCCGGCTTCAGCCAGGGGGTCTACCTGGAAGGTGCTCAGGGTGTGCTGCTCAGCGGCGGAGCGATCTCCGGCGCGCAGGGCAGCGGTGTCTATACCGTCAGCGGAAGCGGGGCCGCGGTTACGGGATTGCAGATCAGCAACGTCGACATTCACGACAATGCCCAAGCCGGGGTCGCCCAGGGCGACGGCATCACCCTCGGGCCGGTGACCACCGGTGCGTCGATTACCGGGGTCACCATCAGCGGGCCGCAGCAGCGCTGCGGCATCGATGAAGGCCTCAATTCCACCGGCAACGTATTCAGCAATAATCAGGTCTCTCCGGGTGTGTTGGGCGCGCTATGTCTGAACAACCCCAGTTGACTCCCGCCTCGGCCATGGAATACTTTCCTGCCCGCCCTAGCGTGGCCCGCCGCTTGCCCAGTCTCATCTCAATGGCCGTGGCGGGCCAGGTCGCCTACCGCGGTTGGTGTGGCAACGCCGCGCGGGCGTTGCGCGCGGCGCGAACGCCCGCGCCACCCGACCTCGCTTGGCGAACCCGTAAAGGCGGCCTGACCCTCCACACTCCCGGCTATCACTGGTCTTCGCCGACCGCCTGCCTGGCGCGCGACATCTACGACCTCAAGGCCCTGGAGCCGACAGCCGAGCCGCGCCGGATTCTCGATCTCGGCGCCAACATGGGGGCCTTCAGCGCTGCGCTCAGCCTGCGTTGGCGCCACCTCGAGGGCATCGCGGTCGAACCGGCCGCGTCCACCTTCGCATATCTGCAGCGCAACCTTGCGGCGCAGCCGACGCTACACGGGGTGCAGGCATTGCGCGCCGCGGTGGTGGGCGAGGGCTCGCCCCCCAGCCGGGAACTGACGGTGTTTGCCCGTACGCCTCAGGCCAACAGTCTGCTGGCACCGCCGGCTGCCGGCGAGCCTGCGGGCCGGGAGACGGTTCCGGCCATCGGCCTGGCGGCCCTCATGTCGCGCTTGTCGGGCGATGTGGACCTGCTCAAGTGCGACATCGAAGGCGGGGAGTACGAGGTGCTGCTGGGCGCGCCCGCCGCGCTGCTGCGGCCGGTGCGCCGCCTTGTCCTCGAGTATCATCACGTCCCCGGCCACGATCCGGCCGAACTCGTGGCTCACTTGGCCGCGGCCGGATTGTCGCTGGTCCGCCTCGACGTGCGCCTCACCCAGATGTGGCTCACGCGGCCGCCGGCGCGGTGGAAATAGCCGCAGGTACACTGGATTGAGCATGGCCCCTCCCAACATCGTTCTCATTACCGTCGACTCGCTGCGCGCGGACCGGGTGGGCGTGTATCGCGGCCGGAGCGAGCCCAGCCTCACCCCGAACCTCGACCGCCTCGCCGCGCAAGCGGTGGTTATGGAACGGTGCCACTCCCAAGGCCCGTTTACCGCCTTTTCCATGCCCTCGCTGTTCACCGGGCTCTATCCGTGCCATCTGCGCAGGATGGTCGCCGGCTTGCGCACCGGCGGCGAGCACCAGGCTGGGCGTGTCGTGACCGGAACCCTCACGCTCACGGACCGCCTGCACGCGGCGGGCTATCGCACCGGCGGGTTTCATTCCAATCCTCTGCTTTCGCGCGTCTTCGGGTTCAACGCCGGATTCGATGCGTTTTTTGACGACGTCTTGATCGCGGGTCCGGCGGCCAGCCGCCGGGTACAACTGCTCTTGCGCGTGCAGCGGGTCCTGCAGGTCAATCCGTTCCTGGGTTGCCGTCCCTTGAACCGGCGCGCGATCGCGTGGCTGGAGGGCGTTCGTCAGCCCTTCTTTCTGTGGGTGCATTATATGGACGCCCACGGCCCCTACCTGTCGCGCAAGCTGCTGCGGGGCGTATCCCCTCACGAGCGCCTTTGGTCGCGCAGTTGGCAATTTCCCGGCACGATCACCCCGCCCGAGCGGGAGAAGCTGATGGCCAACTACGCCCGCCAGATCCGCCTGGTCGACGCCGCCATCGCCCGGCTTTTTGATGCGATAGGCGGCCGCGGACTGCTGGACAATACCGCCTGGGTGATTACCGCCGACCATGGTGATGAATTCTTTGAACACGGCGGCTATTCCCACCGGCACAAGCTCTACCGCGAGCTGACCCACGTGCCCATGCTCGTTTCCGTGCCCGGCGTTCCGCCGGGTCGCCACGCCGGCTTGTCGTCGCTGCTGCAGGTGACGCCCACCCTCCTCGACGTGGCTGGCGTCCCCGCCCCCGGTTTGGACGCCCCAAGCCTGTTGCCGGCGCTGCGCGGCCGTCCGGATCCCGATGCCGCGGTCGTTTCCGAAGTCGGGGTCGAGCCGCACGAGACCCTGGCTGTGCGCCGTGGCGACTGGAGCCTGATCTGGAAGCCCGAAGCCGACGCGGTGCAGCTCTTCCATTTGCCCAGTGACCCGGAGGAGAAGCGCGACGTCGCCGCTCAGTATCCGGCGGAGGAAGCCGCGCTGTTGGCCCTGTTACGCCAGCATTTGGGCGAGTTCACCACGGGAGCAGCGGATGCGGCGCCGCTGTCGGAGAGCGACGAGCAACTGGTCGAACAGCGCTTGCGGGACTTGGGCTATATTTAGACGCGCTTGCCGCCGCGGGCGGTGAGGGCTTGGTTGACTCCGGCGTCACTGGCATGATTTGGCTCTTCTGGACCTCGCTCGGCTGCCTGCTCGCGCCCCATGTGCTCTATCCGGCCTTGTTGGCCGTGATGGGCGTGCTGCGCGGGAAGCGCCCGCGGCAGGCGGAGATCGAGCCCCTCGTTTCGCTGCTGATCTCCGCCTATAACGAGGAGAGAGTCATCGCCGCGAAGCTCGACAACAGCCTGGCCCTGGACTACCCACGTGACCGGCTGGAGATCGTGGTGGCATCGGAATCCACGGATGCCACCAATGCCATCGTCTCCGCTTACGCAAATCGTGGCATTCGCCTGCTCGCCTACGCCGGCCGCAAGGGGAAAGGGCCGACGCTGTTCGCCAGCGTGCCCCAGACGTGCGGCGAGATCATCGTGTTCTCCGACGCCAACGGTTTTTACGAGCCGGATGCCATCCGCAAGCTGGTGCGTAATTTCGCCGATCCGCGCATCGGGTGCGTGTCCGGGCGGCTGGTGTACCGGCGCGCCGACCACCGGGCCGGCGCGAGCGAATCCGCCTACTGGCGCTCCGAGGTCTCCAAGAAGCTGCTGGAGAGCCGCCTGTTTTCGCTGCTTGGCGCCAACGGATCGATTTTCGCTTTGCGCCGCGAGTCCTATCGTCCGCTGAGCGAGCGCCGGGGCGACGATTTTGAGTTGCCGACCCGCGTGCTGCTGAGCGGCCAAGGGGCGATCATGGACCCGGAAGCGATCTCCGTGGAAGAGCCCGAAGACAACGACGCCGGCCAATTCAAACGCCGCATCCGCATTGTCGCCTGGAACTTTGCCAGTGCCGCCAGCCTGGCCCGGGAGGCGATGCGCCAGCGCCGGTGGCTGCCGCTGCTGCAACTGCTGACCCGGCTGGCGCGTTGGTGCGGCCCGGTTTTTCTCCTGACCCTGCTGCCGGCCAGCGCGGCGCTAGCCGTGACGCCATTCTATCGTTGGGTGCTGTTGGCGCAGCTTGCGTTCTACGCCGCCGCAGCGGCGGGACTGGCCCTACGCAAGACCCGCGGCCCGGCAATTCTCCGCCTTCCCTACAGTTTTTGTCTGAACAACCTGGCCATGCTCATGGGTGTTTTACGCTCCGCCCGCCAGGCTCCCACCTGGGAACGTGTGCGCTGACGGTCCGGTGCAGGCGCTGATTCTAGCGGGGGGAAGAGGCACGCGGCTGCGTCCGCTTACCGATCTCGTCCCCAAGCCTTTAGTGCCGGTGGCAGGACGCCCATTCCTCTGCCATCAGCTCGAATGGCTGCGGGCCAACGGGGTGGAGGAGGCGGTGCTGTTGGTCGGCTATCTCGCGGAGCAGTTCCACGCCCAACTCGGCGACGGCAGGCGGTTTGGCCTTCGCCTGCGCTACTCGCACGAGGTTCAGCCTTTGGGCACCGCCGGCGCCATTCGCAATGCGGCCGGCATGCTGGCCCGGGAGTTCTATCTGGTGAACGGGGACACGCTGCTGCAAGTTCCGCTCGAGTCGCTCCCCCCCGCCCACCTCGCCGCGAGTGCCATCGGCACGCTGGTCGTAAGCCCCGGGAGCGGCGGCGTGGCGGGCAACGTCCGCATAGCCGCGGATGGGCGAGTCGCATCCTATGACAAGCGCCGCTCCGACGGGGCGGCGCATGTGGATGCCGGCGTCGCGCTGTATTCGCGCGAGGTGCTCGAGTTCATTCCCGCCGCAGGCGCCTGCGGACTGGAGCAGGATGTGTTTCCCGCCCTGATCCGTGCCGGACGTCTTGCCGCCATGACTACGCTCATGCCGTTTTACGACATGGGAACGCAAGCCGGACTGGCACGGCTGGAGCAGGTGCTGCAATGATCCTTACGCGTGCGCCCTTTCGCATCAGCTTTGCCGGCGGAGGCAGCGACCTGCCCGCTTTTTATCAGCGCTTCCCCGGCGCCGTGGTCAGCGTGACGGTGGACCGTTACATGTACGTGGCGTTGCATCCGTACTTCCACGACAAAATCCGCGTCAAGTACTCGCGAACCGAAGACGTAGACGAGCCGGACCAGCTGCAACATCCGCTAGTGCGGGAATGTCTTCGCCTGGTGGCGCTGGGGAAAGGAATGGAGATCGCCAGCTTTGCCGACGTCCCCGCGGGTTCCGGCCTGGGATCAAGCAGCGCCTTTACCGTGTGCTTGCTGCGCGCCCTGCACGCCCACGCCGGGCGCCAGCCCGATGCGGAGCAATTGGCGCGCGAGGCCTGCCGGGTCGAGATCGAGATGGCGGGCGAACCGATCGGCAAGCAGGATCAGTACGCGGCCGCCTACGGCGGCCTGAACTTGTTCGAGTTCGCATCGGACGGCGGGACCAAGGTCACCCGGTTGCGGCTGGCGCCGGAACGCTGGCGCAGCCTCTGCGATCGCCTCCTGCTGTTCTATCTGGGCAATGAGCGCTCGGCCAGCCAGATCCTGGCGTTGCAATCGGAAGGCATGCGAGATGCGGCAAAATTTGCCCGCGTGCGCAGGATGGTGGACTTGGCTTACGGATTGGCGGACGGCTTTCGCCGGGGGGACATCGGCGTGCTCGGCGAGATACTGCACGAATCCTGGTGCTTGAAGCGGGAGCTGACCACGGTGACCAGCAACGATGCCATCGAGACGAGCTACGTCGAGGCGTTGTCCGCCGGGGCTGAGGGCGGCAAAGTGCTGGGGGCCGGGGGCGGAGGCTTCCTGTTGCTATACTGTCGCGAGGATCGTCAGGAGTGCGTGCGACGCCGTTTGGCCGGCTTGCGCGAGCTGCGCTTGGGCTTCAGCGCCGGCGGTTGCGAGATCATGTATAACGACAACGGGGCGCGCGTGAGTGCAGCGGGGGCGGGCCGGTGATCGCCGAGTTCGCAGCCTACCGGGACCGGCTGCATGCGACGCTTGATTTGGTGTCGGCCGAGCAGGTGGACGGGTTCATCGAATTGCTGGAGAGCGCCTACCGCGACGAGCGGCAGGTGCTGCTGATGGGCAACGGCGGCAGCGGCGCAACCGCCTCACACGCGGCCTGCGATCTCAATAAGGGGGTCTGCCACGGCCTGGACAAGCGATTCCGCGTGCTCTGCCTCAATGACAACGTGCCCACCCTGCTGGCCTACGCCAATGACGTCGCCTACGACCGGGTGTTTGTGGAGCCGTTGCGGAATTTCCTGCGTCCGCGCGATCTCGTCGTGGGGATCTCCTGCAGCGGCAACTCCCGCAACGTCGTGCAGGCGATTGAGTACGCCAACGCCCACGAGGCCCACACGGTGGGACTGAGCGCGTTCGACGGCGGGCGGCTGCGCGCGCTGGCGCACACCTCAGTCTGGGTGCCGGTGCGCGACATGCAGCTTGCCGAAGACGTGCACATGGCGATCTTTCATGTCGCGACCCAAGCGTTGATGCGGAGGGTGCAGCGCACCCGTGCGGCGGGGCAGACGTGCTAATCCTACTCACGGGCGCGACGGGGTATCTGGGCAGTGCCATCGCGGAACGCCTGGCGGCGGCGGGTGTGCGGCTGCGATTACCGGTGCGCGATCCAACCCGATTGCGGCTTCCCCCGGGGGCTGCGGTCGAGGTGATGACGGCTGATCTGGCACGGCCGGTGGCGTGGGAGCCCTGTCTGGCCGGAGTGTCGGCCGTGTGTCACGCGGCCGGCTTGGCGCACGTCGACGGGGCGTCTCATCCCTTTCGCGAAGTGAACGGTGACGCGACGCAGCGGCTCGCCGCGGCAGCGCGGGCTGCCGGCATCGGCCGCTTCGTGCTGGTTAGCTCGCTTTCGGTAT
>JAKAOE010000060.1:5594-8214 GCA_021823305.1 Acidobacteriota bacterium | reverse complement strand
AACCCTGGGGCGATTACACACGAGCGATGGATGCGGCGTGCGCACGGCTGATCGGGGCGGAGCCGGACGAAGCGGCGGTGATGCATGCGCTCAGCGTCAACCTGCACCTGATGCTGGCGTCGTTTTACCGGCCGCGGGGAGAGCGGGTGTGCATCCTGATGGAGCGACCGGCATTCCCTTCCGACCGCTACGCCGTGGTCTCGCAACTGCAATGGCATGGACTGCGGCCGGAGGAGGCGCTGGTGGAGGTGGGGCCGCGGGCGGGCGAGGCGACGGTGCGGGAGGAAGACCTGCTGGCGCGAATCGAGGCCGAAGGCGCGCGGCTGGCGCTGGTGCTGGTGGGCGGGGCGAACTACGTCAGCGGGCAGATCTTCGACGTGGCCGCCTGCGCGCGGGCGGCGCACGCGGCGGGCGCGCTGGCCGGCTTCGACCTGGCGCACGCGATCGGCAACGTCGAGCTGGGGCTGCACGCCGCCGAGGCCGACTTCGCCGTGTGGTGCGGCTACAAGTATCTGAACGGCGGGCCGGGGGCGCCGGCGGGGGTGTTTGTGCACCGGCGGCACTTCGCGCCGGGCGCGGCGCCACGGGCGCGGCTGGCGGGGTGGTGGGGCAACCGCGCCGACACGCGTTTCGTCATGCGGCCCGAGTTCGAGCCGGAGGCGGGGGCGGCGGGGTGGGCGGTGAGCTGCCCGTCCATTCTGCCGCTGGCGGCGCTGGAGGCGGCGCTCACGATGTTCGCGCGCGCGCCGCTGGAGGCGATGTTCGCCAAGTCGCGCGCGCTGACGGCGCTGTTCGACCGGCTGGCGGACGCGCACCTGCCGGGCCTGCGGCGCATCACGCCGCGGGCGGCAGGGGCGCGCGGCGGGCAGGTCTCGCTCCTGCTGGACGACGCGGCCGCGGCGGCGGCGCTGCAGCAGCGGCTGCGCGCGGCGGGGCTGGTGAGCGACACGCGCGGGCCGATCCTGCGGGTGTCGTTCCATCCGCTCTACCACCGCTACGCCGACGCGGTGGGCTGCGTGGAGCAGCTACAGCTCGCACTGGCGGCCGAGCCAAGCCGCACCTGAGCGGCGCCACGCTTTCTTCTTAGGTGGCCCATGCTGCGCCCTAAACAGACCATGGTCCGACCATGGTAGGATGTGGTCATGGAAGAGATCGCCATCTCGAAATTCAAGGCCACCTGCCTGGCAGTGCTCGAGGGTGTGCGGACGAGCGGCGTGCCGGTGCTGGTGACGCGCCACGGCCACCCGGTAGCGGAGATCGTTCCGCCGCGCGCCCGCAGGGAGGCGCGGCGCAAACTCGGCCGGATGGCGGGAACCGGGCGCATTCTCGGCGATTTGGTCGAGCCCGCGTTCGCCGAGAGCGATTGGGACGCGCTGCGGTGAAGCTGCTGCTCGACACCCACATCTGGCTTTGGGCGGACCTCGAACCGCGGCGCTTACCCGCGTGGGTCGCGACGGCGCTGGCGGCGCCGGAGAACGAGCTTTGGCTCTCGCCGCTGAGCGGCTGGGAGCTGGCGCAGTTGTGCGGCAAGGGTCGCCTGCAGCTCGACCGACCGTGGAGGGAGTGGCTGACTGAGAGCGTGCGTGCCGAGCGGCTCCGCGACGCGGCGCTTTCGCTGCCGGTGGTGGCAGCCACCGCTGAGGTGCGCGTGCCGCATCGGGACCCGGTGGACTGGCTGCTGGCCGCGACGGCGCGACATTACGAACTGGCGCTGGTCACACTCGACCGGCATTTGCTCGCCGGCAGCGGCTTCGCGCGGCTGGCGCCGCCGGCGTTGCGCCGGGGGCCCTATTGAGTCTTGCGTAATATAGCGTCAACTGTCGCAGCGAGCGCGTCGGGCCCGGCTTGATGCCGGGCCCGAGCCCGTGGCGATTGACACCGTAATACGCAAGACTCAATAAGGGCGGGGCGGCGCTGGGAACTGGTCGAGGGCGGCGGCGAGGCCCGGTCGAGAGTATCGGCGTCGCGATGGGTCACACGCGGCTGGCGGCCGCCATCCTTAACGTCGGCGGCGTGCAACAGCGTGCCGTCGCAGACGGCGACGCGGCGAACGTGCTGCTCGGCGGCATAACGCGCGGCTTGGTCCATGGCCCGCTCGACCGCACGCGCATGGCCCAGCAGGGCGCCCGGGCGCTTGGCCTCGACAATCATCCAGCGGATACCGCGGTCGGAGAGCACAAGGTCGGCGCGGCCGACCTGCGGATTGACGCCACTCATTCCCCAATCGAGAACCTCAGTGAACAGGTCGTGCAGGATGCTTTCGGTGACCTGCTCGGGGGCCGCTGCCTGGAACGGGTGTGCCTGGAGGCGCTCGGCGCGGCGGCGAAGGAATCCGGGCCAAGCTTGGCGCACACGCTCGGTGCAGTTGCGGAAGGCCTATTGACTGGCGCGGGACCCCGCGCGGCTGCGCCGCGCGACCCGCTTGCGCTCGGCCGGCCGGGGGCCCCGGGGCGCCCCAGCCAGCCGGGGCCGCGCCTCGTTGCTTGCCGGGGGCGGGCCGCCCTTCGGAGTGTCGCGGCCTTCTCGCGCCGACTTGGC
The DNA here is from genome assembly GCA_021823305.1 of Acidobacteriota bacterium. GTDB lineage: Bacteria > Acidobacteriota > Terriglobia > Terriglobales > SCQP01 > SCQP01. The sequence goes on along the minus strand of JAKAOE010000060.1, from coordinate 5,676 downwards.
CCACGGTGCCAACTGCGCGACCCCCGCGTGCAGATGCTCCAGCTCGGGGTGAATCTCCATACCGCCGTTCCGGCGCTCGCGA
>JAKAOE010000060.1:0-5584 GCA_021823305.1 Acidobacteriota bacterium | reverse complement strand
CGCGCGATTGCATCCTAGTGCGAGGCGCGGGCGCGAGGCAAGCGGCGGTTATTCGCCGGTGTGGGTGCGGTAGGCGGCGAGGGCGTCGGGGAGGGTGAGGACGCCAAGCAGGAGGCCGTGGGCGCGGTGGATGACGGGGAGCAGGGGCTCGTCGCCGGCCTCGCGCAGGAAGGCCTCGAGCGGTTGGTCGGGGTAGAGCACGGGCAGGCGCCACTCGGGCCGCAGGACCTCGCGCAGCGGGCGCTCCTCCTCGGCGCGCACCACCATCGGCGCGAGCAGGTCAAGCGTAACGCCGTACCACTGCGCGCCGCCGCCATCCACCAGGACGAACTTGCGCGGCGCGGTCTGGGCCGCCATCCAGGCCTCGCGCACCGGGCGTTCGGCGGAGACGACCGGGATGCCGCGGCTGCCGGGACCGGCGTTGGGGCGCATGGCATCCTCGACGTGCAGCACCTGCTCCTCGCGCTTCTCCTCCATCGAGGGCAGGACGAGGCCGTCCTGGCGGGTGAGCAGCTCAAAGACCGGCTCCGGCTGCCAGCGGCGGGCGATCACATAGGCGATGGCGTTGGAGATGAGCAGCGGCAGGACGATGTCGTAGCTGCCGGAAACCTCGATCACCATGAAGACCGAGGTCATGGGGGCGCGCAGGATGCCGGCGAAGGCGGTGCCCATGCCGACCAGGGCGTAGACGCCGACCGGGGCGGCGAAGTGGGGGAGGAGGCGGTTTTCGAGCGCGCCCACGCCGCCGCCCATCATGGCGCCGATGAAGAGCGTGGGGGCGAACATGCCGCCGGGGGCGCCGCTGGAGAACGACAGCGCGGTGGCGAGGATCTTGAGCAGCGAGAGCGTGAACAGGATTGGCCAGAGATAGGCGCCGCCCATGGCGCGGTTGATGTCCACGTAGCCGGCGCCCATGATCTCCGGGCGCCAGATGCCGATCACGCCGATCACCAAGCCGGCGACGGCGGGCTGGAAAAAGTGCGTCCAGCGCGGCAGTTCGCGCTGCCACTTGCGCAGCCAGAGGAGCAGCTTGACGAAGAGCAGAGACCCGAAACCGCCGACCACGCCCAGGACGGCGTAAAACAGGAGCTCGAAGCCGCTGCGCAACTCAAAGGGAGGCACGCTGAACAGCGGGTGGTCGCCGAAAAAGGCGCGCGCCACCACCGTACTGGAGACGGCGGCCAGCACCACGGCGCCGATGACGCCGGAACTCCAGCGTCCGACGACCTCCTCGATGACGAAGAGCACGGCGGCGATGGGGGCGTTGAAGGCGGCGGCGAGGCCGGCGGCAGCGCCCATGGGGGCAAGCAGGCGCTGGCGGGCGCGCGAGAGCTTGAGTTTGCGCCCGAACAGCGAGGCGATGCCGGCGCCGACCTGGAGCGAGGGGTCCTCGGGGCCGAGCGACTGGCCGCTGCCGATGGCCAGCGCGGCGGTGAGGAACTTGCCGACCACGGTGCGGAAGGAGATGTAGCCGTCGTAGACGTAGAGCGCGGCCTTGGTCTGGTTGATGCCGCTGCCGCGCGCGCCCGGGAACCAGCGCCCCACCAGATAGGCGACCAGCAGGCCGCCGACGACCGGCGCCGCCAGCAGGCGCCAGAGAGGGCGATGGAACTCGGTGGGGCCGAAAAGATGGCGGGTGAGGGCCTCGATCAGCAGGCGGAAGGCGACCACCGCCAGGCCGGAGACGACGCCGATGATGATGGCGAGGGCGAAAAAGAGCCGGTCCTGGCGCAAGAAGCGCAGGAAGCGGCGCAGGTGCGGCGGCGGCTCGCCGTGAATCTTCGCCGCCGTCTCGCTCACCGTGGACATCGCTTATGCAATTATCCCACCGCGCCGGGCCATACGAGCCGGGCGGGGCCGCGCGGCGGCGGCGCGGCCGCCGCGAGTGGCCGGGCGCTACTTCGCGGTCCAGGCGGCCATCGCCTTGTCGTAGAAGATGCGCATGCGGGCGCGCAGCTTGGCGAGCGCGGCGCTGTCGATGTAGACCATGTGGCCGGCCTGGAAATGGGCGGTCATGATGTTGTTGGCGCGCACCTGGGGCGAAACCTTCATGTGCGCCAGCGTCCACTCCACCGCGCCGTAGATGGTGGCGAAATCGTAGTAGCCCATGCCCACCATGAGGTGCATGCGCGGATTGCGCGCGAACGCATCCTCGAGGTTGACCACGGTGTCGTAGGCGCCCGGCCAGCGCCCGATGCCGCCGCCCAGGACGTAGTAAATGTCCGGGTTGACGTAGTGCAGGTTGTTGCGCATGTAGTCTTCAAACGCCGCCGGGAAGGAATTCTCGATGTTGGCTTCGCTGAAGTCGAACGGCGTCCGCTGGGCGCCGCCGTTCTCGAGGTAGCCGGGGAAACGGCTGTCGAGGCGCGAGGTCATCATGTGCTGGCTGCGCAGCAGCTCGGTGGAGAACTGGCCGAGGTTGATGCGCAGGTCGTTCTGGTCGAGGTAGGAGACGGGCAGGCCGATGAAGTCGTGCAACTGCTGCAGCACCTTGGCGTGCTCGGCGGGGGTCATGCGGGCGCCGAGGTAGAGGTCGTGGAGGTATTCGCCGCCGGCGAACTGGAGGGCGGCGTCGGAGACCTGCTTGGCGGTCATCTTCTGCAGCGCGGGCGAGTCCTTGTGGTAGTACCAGGCGGTCATGGCCTGGGTGGGCAGCGCGTTGACGTAGCGCAGGTCGCCGGCGGTGGCCTCGGGGTCGATGATGGTGGAGAGCAGGAAGACGCCGGTCACCGGCATGTCGTGGTCGGTGAGGTAGCCGGAGAGGCCGGCGGCGCGGGTGGTGCCGTAGCTCTCACCCGCGAGGAAGCGGGGCGACTCCCACAGGTTGTACTGGTTGGTGAAGTCGCGGATGAACTCGCCGAAGGCGGCGAGATCGTTCTGCACGCCCCAGAAGTCCGGCCCGTACTTGGGCTCGGTGGGCCGGCTCCAGCCGGTGCCCATGGCCTCGATGAAGCAGAGGTCGGTCTGGTCGAGCAGGGTGTCGGGATTGGGCGAGTAGGTGTAGGGCGGGCGCGACATGCCGTCGGGCTCGAGGTTGATGCGGTAGGGCCCGAAGGCGCCCAGGTGCAGCCAGAGCGAGCCCGAGCCGGGGCCGCCGTTGAAGAGGTAGGTGATCGGCCGCGTCGCCTTGTCGGTGACGCCGTTCTTGCTGTAGTAGGTGTAGTTCATGTAGCCCTCGATCACGCCGGTGGTGGCGTTCCGGATGGGCATCATGCCGACGCGGGCGGTGTAACTCAGCGTCTGGCCGTTGATGGTGATCTGGTGCTGCGTGGTGGCGATCTGCCCCACGGTGGGGATGTGCTTCTCGCCGAACGGAGCGTTGGACATGTAGCGGAAGAAATCGCCCACCGGGCCGGTCTGGATGGGGCCGCGGCGTCCCTGCGCCGCCAGGCCGCTGAGCAGGCCCAGCGCGAGCGCGGGCAGCAGGATATGCCGGAAAGTGCATCGTGCCATGACGTGATTCCTCCGCAATCGAAATGAACTCCGAAAGCGCATGGTACACCCGGCGGCGGGGGAAAAGCTATGGCCGGGTGGCCCCGCCGCAGGCCAGCGCCGGCATGCCGGCGGCCTCATGTCCCTGCAGCGCTGCCGCCGCGCCGCGGCAATAGGCGGCGTAATCCTCGCGCATGGCGCGGGTGGGCGCGTCATCGCTGAGCTCGACCGTCGCGATCAGATTGCTGAGGCGGAAGTTGGCGAGGAGCAGGGCGCGGTGGGCGGCGCCGGTGGTATGGCCGGCGGCGGCGTAGCTGGCGCGCAAGGCGCGCGCGATGGCGAGGGCGAGGTCGCGCTGCGCGGCGAGGCCGGGGACGGAGGTGTGGATGCGCGGATCCATGACGACGCGCAGCGGCTGGCGCAGGGTGAGGCCGTCCACGGCGAGGCGGAGCTGGTAGTCGCCGGGGGTGACGAAGGGCCCGCGCGGGTCGGTAGGGGTGGCGTGGACGAGCGCGGCGATGGGCTGCTGCGGGAAGAACGAGGGCGGCGTAGGGTAACGCAGATCCCACACGACGCGATGCATGCCGGGCGTGGTGGGCAGCGGATGGGGGCGCGCCAGCCAGTAGTTGGGGACCTCGAGCTTAGGCGGCGGCGCGGCGGCGGGCGCGGCGCTGGTGAGGCGCCGCACCAGGCGGCCGGCGGCGTCGTAGACGCTCAGCGTGACGCGATGCGCGGCGGCGGGCAGGTAGTAGTCCACCACGGCGCCGGCGGGGGGATTTTGACCGGCGGGCATTTCAGGCGGGAAGGGGGTGTCGTAGTTGACGTTGGGCTGGCGGCGCAGCGCGGTTTCGGGGCGGAAGAGGAGCGGCGCGGCGGGCGCTTCGCCGGGAGTGAGCTGGCGCAACGGGGCGAGGTCGTCGAGGATCCAGATGGCGCGGCCGTAGGTGCCGGCGATGAGATCGTCATCGTGGACGCGCAGGTCGCGCACGGAGGTGATGGGCAGGTTGAGCTGCAGCGACTGCCAGCGGGCTCCGTTGTCGAAGGAGACGTAGGCGCCGTTTTCGGCGCCGGCGTAGAGCAGGCCGGCTTTTTTCGGGTCGGCGCGCACGACGCGCACCAAGTCGCCGGCGGGGATGCCGGCGTCGGTGCGCTGCCAGGTGGCGCCGGCGTCGGTGGTGCGGAAGATGTAGGGGCTGAAATCGTTTTCGAGATGGCGCTCAACCACGACGAAGGCGGTGGCGGGAGCGAGGGGAGAGGCGGCGATCATCTCGATCGAGGTGTGGGGCGGGATTCCGGGCGGGGTGACGAGTCTCCAGGGCGCGTGACCGCCGGGCGTCATCTGCACGCGGCCGTCGGAGGTGCCGGCCCAGAGCTCGCCGTCGCGCGCGGCGGAGGCGGCGAGCGCGGTGACGGCGGCGCGGCCTCCGGCGGTGAGGTCGGGGCTGACGGCGCGCCAGGTACGGCCGCGGTCGCGGGTGGCGAGCACCATCTGCGCGCCCAGGTAAAACGTGCGCGGATGCTGCGGCGATTCGGCCTGCGGGCTGCCGGCGTAGCGCCAACGGCCGCTGCGCGGGGGCGTAATGTCGAGGATCTGCCTGGTCTTCCAGTCGTAGCGGTTCAACGCGGGGCCGGCGCCGGAGGCGTAGACGTAGTTGGGGTCGGCGAGGTCGGGATGGATGTAGCCGAACTCGTAGGCGCCGACCGAAGGGCGCCAATCCATGAAGGTGATCTCGCCGAAATCGCCGAAGCTGGCCACGGCGGCGGAGCCGGAATCCTGCTGGGTGCCGTAGATCCAGTAGGGTGAGCGGTTGTCCACGGCGATGTGGTAGAACTGGCCGTTGGGCAGGTTGTACCAGCCCCGGCTCCATTGGCGGCCGCCGTTGAGCGAGATGGTCGCGCCCTGATCCACGCCGAGGATCATGCGCCCGGGGTTGGAGGGGGAGATCCACATTTCGTGGTAGTCGTCGCCGCCGGGCGCGCCCTTCCAGGCGATGAAGTGGGCGCCGCCGTCGGTGGAGCGGTAGGCGCAGGTCTGCATGACGTAGACGACGTCGGGGTTGGCAGGCGAGACGTAGACCTCGCTGAAGTAGCCGTTGCCGATGATGCGGGGGTCGTTGGCGGCCATGCGGCGCCAGCTCGCGCCGGCGTCATC
>JAKAOE010000059.1 GCA_021823305.1 Acidobacteriota bacterium | reverse complement strand
CGCATTCTCGCCCTCCGCCGCCTGCATCTCACCCGCGCCCAAGCCGAGGGATTCTATGCCGTCCATCGGGAACGCGGTTTTTTCCCCGACCTCGTCCGTTTCATGACCGAGGGTCCGGTGGTGGTGGCGGCGCTGGAGCGCGAGCACGCGGTGGCCGAGCTGCGCCGCCTGATGGGCGCCACCGATCCGGCCAAGGCCGAGGCGGGCACGTTGCGCAAGCAGTACGCCGCCTCGATCGAACGCAACGTCATTCACGGTTCGGATGCGCCGGAGACGGCGCGCCAGGAGATCGCGTACTTCTTCGCGCAAGCCGACTTGCTGTGATGCGGCGCCTTGCCCCCCTGCTCGCGTTGGTGTGCCTGGCGCCGGCGTTCGCGCCGGCGCAGCAGCAGGCGGCGGCCGCGCCGCAGCAGCAGGCGGCGGCGTTGCCGCTCTCCGGGCGTGCACCGCAGGCCGGCTCGGTGACAGCGGCGCAGGGGGCCAACACCGCCGCCGGCATCAACACGCTCAGCCCCAGCGTCGCGGCGTCGGGTGAGTTCGCCGGTAGCGTGCGGGGCCTGCGGCCGTTCCACGGCCGGCTGTCGCTGGCCGACGCCATCGCCCGCGGGCTGGACTACAACCTGGGCGCCACGCAGTGGGGCAACACCGTCCGGCAGGCGCAGGGCCAATCGCTGGTCGCCCGCTCCGCCCTGCTGCCCAATCTCAACGGCGCCTTCAGCGACACGGAAGAGCAGCTCGATCTGGCGGCGCAGGGCATCCGCATCAACGCGCCGCTCGCCGGGCCGCTGGCCGGCTTCGCCTTCCCCAGCGTCGTCGGTCCGTTCAACTACACCCAGTTGCAGGCCACCCTGGCGCAGTCGCTGGTCAACTTCACCGCCCTGAACAACTACCGCGCCAGCCAGGACTCGCTGCGCGCCCAGCGCATGGAGCTGCGCGACGCCCGCGACTTGGTGGTGCTGGGGGTGGGTGGCGCGTATCTGGGGGTGATCGCGGCGCAAGCGCGGCTCAAGGCCGCGCGCGCCCAGCTCGCCACCGCCGACGCGATTCTGCTGCAATCCCGGCAGAAGCAGAGCGTCGGCACCGTCCCCGTGCTGACCGTGGACCAGAACCAGGTGCAGGCGGCGATCCAGCAACTGCAGCTGACCACGCTGCGCAACGACTTGGCCAAGCAGAAGATCAATCTGGCGCGGATGATCGGCCTGCCGCCCACCGCCGACTACACCCTCACCGACGCCGTGCCCTACGCGCCGCCGCCGCCGCTGACGCTGCAGGCGGCCTTGGCGCGGGCGTTGGAGCGGCGCGCCGACCTGCAGGCGGCTGCCGCGCAGGCGGCGGCGGCGAAGGCGGCTCTGGCCGCCGCCCGGGACGAGCGCCTGCCGTCGGCCGACGTCAGCGGTGCCTACGGCGTGATCGGCGCCGCCCCCTGGTCGTCCTCGCACGGCGTGTTCACGGTGATCGGCACGGTGCGCATTCCCCTCTGGCAGGGCGGGCGCGTCGCCGGCGACGTGCAGCAGGCGCATGCCGCTCTGGATCAGCGCCAGGCCGAGCTGCAGGATCTGCGAGCACAGATCGAAGCCCAGGTGCGCGAGGCCTTCCTGGACCTCGGCGCCGCGGCCAGCGAAGTCAGCGTCGCCCGCGCCAACCTGGCGGTGGCGCAGCAGGCGCTGCAGATGACCCGCGACCGTTTTCAGGCCGGCGTGATCAACACCGTCGAGCTGATCCAGGCGCAGCAGGCGGTGGCCACGGCCGAGCAGGACTGGATCAACAGCGTTTACGCGGACAACGTCGCCAAGCTGACGCTGGCGCGGACGCTCGGCGACGCCCAGACCTCCTGGCCGCGGTACTTGCGCGTGGTGCACTAAGCCCGCCGGCCCGGCATCCGGCCGTGTGGCCTTGCCTTCGCCTGCTATCCTAGGCCATGCCCGCGACTCCCAAACGCTACACCGACGCCCACGCGGCGGCGGGCCTCCGCGACCGGCTGCCTGAGATCGAGACCTGGCCGAATCAGTTTCCCGGCTACGAGATCGCGATTACGGCGCCGGAGTACACCTCGGTCTGCCCCAAGACCGGCCTGCCCGACTTCGCGGTGCTGACGCTGACCTACATGCCGCGCGGCCGCTGCCTGGAGCTGAAGTCGCTGAAGGAGTACCTGTTGGCCTACCGCAATCTGGGAATCTTCTACGAGAACGCCGTGAACCGGATTCTGGAGGATGTGGTCCGGGCGGCGCGGCCGGCGTGGGCGCGGGTCGAGGGCAAGTTCACCCCGCGCGGCGGCATCACCTCCACCGTCACCGCGCGCTGGCCGCGGCCGCGCCGCTGAGGCGCCTACATCTTGTAGTGGCCGGTGTCTTCTTCGCCCAGGCCTTCGAGCCAGCGCCGCAGCTCCTCGCTGGAGCTGGGGTCGGCGGCGGCGGCGGCGATGCGCGAGCTCTTCAGCACTTCGTCCTCAACGTAGATGGGGCAGTCCAGCCGCAGCGCCAGCGCCAGCGCATCGCTGGGGCGGGCGTCGAGCATGATGGTCTCGCCCTCGCGGTCGAGCCAGAGCACCGCGTAGAAGGTATCGTCGCGCAGCTCGTTCACCACCACCTTTTCCAGCACGGCGTTGAAGCCCACCAGCACCTGTTTGATCAGGTCGTGGGTCATGGGGCGGGGGGTGGCGACCTTTTCGATCTCGAGCGCGATGGCGTTGGCTTCGTAGATGCCCACCCAGATCGGCAGCACGGTGTTGCCTTCGAGGTCCTTGAGGATCACGATGGGCGTGTTGGTGGAAGCGTCCATCATCAATCCGCGAATCTTCATCTCGACTTCCATGACGAATCTCCTCAGGCCACCTGGTGGCCGACCAGGCTGTTGGCCCCGGCGCGCTCGACGCGGACGCGGACGTAGGCCCCGGGGGTGAACCCGGCCGGGGCGGGCGCCGGCTGGCCCAGGATCGCCAGGCCGGGCGCGGGCGCCGCCTCCGGCGCCGAAAAGTTGACCACGCGGTTCGAGCTGGTGCGGCCGGTCCACTGGCTGAGCTTGGGATGCCGGCCCTCGACCATGGCCTCGACCTCGCGCCCCACCCAGGCCTGGTTGTCCTCCATCTGGATTTGCTGCTGGCGTTGCTGCAGGATCATGAGCCGCTGCGTCTTCACCTCATCCGCGATGTCGTCCGCCCAGGTTTGCGCCTCCGTGTGCGGCCGCGGCGAGTACTTGAAGATGAACGCGCCGGCGTAGCGTACCTCGCCCAGCAGCTCCGCGGTCTGCTCGAAGTCGCGGTCGGTTTCGCCCGGGAAGCCGACGATGATGTCGGTGGTCACCGCCAGCGGGCGCGGGCAGGCGCGGATGGCGGCGATGAGCTCCAGGTAGCGCGCGCGTGTGTAGCCGCGGCGCATGCGCGCCAGCACCGCGTCCGAGCCCGACTGCACCGGCAGGTGGACGTGGTCGCAGAGCACCGGGTTGCGGCCCATCGCCGTGACGATCGCGGGGGTGAAGTCGCGCGGGTGCGAGGTGGTGTAGCGCACCCGGCGGAGGCCGGGGATCTCGCCCGCCGCCGCCAGCAAGCCGGCGAAATCGAGCCGCGCCGGCGCCGGGTCGCGGTAGGAGTTGACGTTCTGGCCCAGGAGTTGCACCTCGGTGTATCCCAAGCCCGCCAGTTCGGCCGCCTCGCGCAGGATGGCGGCGCTGGCGCGGCTGCGCTCCTGGCCGCGGGTGTAGGGCACGACGCAGTAGGCGCAGTGCTTGTCGCAGCCCTCGATGATGGTGATGTAGGCGCGAAACGGATTGCCGCGCCGCGTCAGCTCGGTCTCGAAGGCTTCATCGGCGGCGCCCAGGCCGCTGACGCGGCCGGCGCCGGCTTCCAGATCGCGCAGCAGCTCGGGGAGCCGGGCATAGCTGGCCGAGCCGGCCACCAGGCTGACGTGGGGCGCGCGCCGGTAGATGGCCTCGCCCTCCTGCTGGGCGACGCAGCCCAGCACGCCGAACTTCTTGCCCTGGCGGGCCAGCGGCTTGGCGCTGGCCAGGCGCTCGAACACCTTGTGCGCCGCCTTGTCGCGGATGCTGCAGGTATTGAATAGGATCAGTTCAGCTTCCTGCATGTTGCCCACCGGCGCGTACCCCTGCGCCTGCAGCGTGCCGGCCACGCGCTCGGAGTCGTGGACGTTCATCTGGCAGCCGAAGGTCTCGAGGTAAAACGTCTTGGCGGGCACTGCGCCCAGTATAGCAGCGGCGAATTTGCGCCCCGCGCCGGGGCTATTGCGACGCGCCGGCGAGCGCCGCGTCGAGCTGACGTTCGCCGGCGGCGGCCTTGGCGGCCAGGTGTTGGTAGACCGCGTACTCGGCGCTGGTCGGCCGGGTGTAGCTGAGGTCGAGGTCGGCGGCGAGGTAAGCGAGGTGGCTGCGCAGCTTGGTCTCGAAGACCAGGCTGCCTTCGCTGGACTTGATCTTGAGCTGCACCACGTTGGCGATGGCTCGGTTCAGCGCCGCCAGCGCGGGCGAAGCCGAGTGGGCGGCTTCCAGCCGGTCACGCGCCGCGATCGCCTGGTTGATCTTCTCGTCCAGCGCGTTGAGCGTGTTGTGGATTTGCAGCCCCAGCGCCAGGCGCGCCGCCAAGCCGGAGGGCGCCGGATGCAGCCGCGGATCGAGCGACACGTGGAACGTTTGCCGGCTGGTCTGGCCGCCGTAGTTGAGCACTACGGTGTAGTTGCCGGGGACCACGGTGGGGCCATTCACGGTGTCGTCCAGGCCGCCGGCGGCGACCGGCGGCTCGAAGCCGGTGACCTCGGTGGCGGGCGGGTAGCGCAGGTCCCATTGGAAGCGGTTCATGCCGGGTTGGATGGCGGTGAGGCGGCGCAGCAACTGCGCCGGCGTGGGGGTTGCGCCGGCGGCCGGGTGGCGCGCCGGGGCCGCGGCCTTGTGCAGGCGGAAGCTGCGGACCACCTGTTCCTCGGCGTTCTCGAAGGTCAGCGTGACGGGCGTGCCGCCGTCGTAGCTGTCCGGAACGTGGAAGAATACAGTCGCGCCGAAGGCGGGATTGCGTCCGACCGTCACCGGCCCGCCGAAGCCGCCGCCGCCGTAGGCGTGGGTGAGCCAGGCGCGCTGGGGAGCGAAGACGAACGCGCCGGAGGCGTCGGGGTGGCGGGTGAGCTGCTCGAGGAAGCTGAGGTCGTCGAGCGCCCAGAACGACCGCCCGTGGGTGGCGATGACTACTTCGCCCTGGCGGTTGTTGAACTGCAGGTCGCGCACCTGCGCAGTGGGCAGGTTGAGGGCGAGCGGCTGCCACTGCGCGCCGGCGTCGAAGCTGGCGTAGACGGTGTTCTTGGCGCCGAGCAGCAGCAGGTTGGAGTCGCGGGGATCCTGGCGGATGTCGAAGACGTAGGTGTCGCCGGGAATGCCGCTGACGATGGGTTCCCAAGTGCGGCCCATGTCGGTGGTCTTATAGACGTAGGGATGGAAGTCATCCCACATGTAACGGCGAGCGGTGAGATAGGCGACGCCGCGCTCGGTGTGCGAGGGCTCGATGCAACTGATCCAGGAGTGCGCCGGCAGGCCCTGCGGGTTCACCTGCTGCCAGGTGCGGCCGCCGTTGGTGGTGACGTGGACCAGGCCGTCGTCGGAGCCGGCCCAGATCACCTGGCCGTCCATGGGCGACACCGCCAGGGCGGAGATGCCGGGGTAGATCTCGGCGCCGGAGGCGTCCACCATGATCGGCCCGCCGCTGGGCAGTTCGGTCTGCGGTTCGTTGCGGGTGAGGTCGGGGCTGATGCGCTGCCAAGTCTTGCCGTAGTCGTAGCTGGTGAAGACGTATTGCGCCCCGATCAGCAGTTCATGCGGGTTGACGGGCGAGAACAGAATCGGGTGTGTCCACCCGAAGCGGTACTTCAACTGGTTCGAGGCCGCGCCCTCCTGGTACTCCGGCCAGGGACTGACTTCCTGAAACTGTCCGGTGGAGAGCCGATAGCGGAGGAAGATGCTGTAGTAGCCGCTGCCGTAGGTGATGTCGGGGTCGCCGGGCTGGGGCACCGAATAGGTGCTTTCGCCGTAGGCCACGCGCGCCCAGTCGCCGACCGCAATGCTGCCCCCGGCCGCGGCGCTGGGGCCATCAAACGAGCCTTCGTCCTGCTGCGCGCCGTAGACGTGGAAGGGGAACTGATCGTCGAGGTTGACGTGGTAGAACTGGCCGGTGGGCTGGTTATGCTCGCTGCTCCAGGTGGTGCCGCCATCCAGCGAAACGGTGGCGCCGCCGTCGTTGCCCTCGACCAGGTCCTCGGTGTGCAGCGGGTTAATCCAGACGATGTGATTGTCGCCGTGCGGCGGGCGCAGGCGGCTGAAGGTTTTGCCGCCGTCGCGCGAGACCCAGAGCGCGTCCACGTTGGGCGCGTAGACCACGTTCGGGTTTTTCGGGTCGGCGTAGATGGCGGTGTAGTAGAAGGCGCGCTGGCGCAGCGGCCAACCGGCGTAGGTGCGGGTCCAGGTCTTGCCGCCGTCGTTGGAGCGGAAGACGCCGCCGTGCGCGGCCTGCATGATGGCGTAGACGACCTGCGGCTGGGCGGCGCACAGGCTCACTCCGATGCGGCCGGTGATGCCGGCCGGCAGGCCGCTGTTGTGGGTGAGGTTGGTCCAATGGGCGCCGCCGTCGGTGCTCTTGTAGAGGCCGCTGCCCGGGCCGCCGCTGATCAGCGAGTAGGGCGTACGCTGCGCCTGCCACATGGCGGCGTAGAGCACGTCGGGGTTGCCGGGATCCATGACGACGTCGATCGCGCCGGTCTTGTCGTCCACGAAGAGGACCTTGGTCCAGGTCTTGCCGCCGTCGGTGGTCTTGTAGACGCCGCGGGTGGGATCGGGGACGAAGACATGGCCCATGGAGGAGACGTAGACCACGACGGGGTTCTTAGGGTCAATGGCGATGGCGCTGATGGTGTGGGTGTCGCGCAGCCCGGCGTAGGTCCAGGTTTTGCCGCCGTCGGTGGACTTGTACATGCCGTCGCCGGGGATCATGTCGGTGCGGATGTCGCTCTCGCCGGTGCCGGCGTAGAGGATGTTGTTGTTGGAGGGCGCGACCGCGATGGCGCCGATGCTGGGGCTGGTGCCGCCGAGCTTGCCGTCGGAGATGTTGACCCAGCGCGTGCCGGCATCGGTGGTCTTCCAGATGCCGCCGCCGGTCGAGCCCATGTAGTAGAGCTTGGGGTTGTCCGGCACGCCGGCCACGGCGACCACGCGGCCGCCGATCTCCGGTCCCAGGCTGCGCCATTGCAGCTTCTTCAAAAGCGATGCGGGAACCTGCGCCGCGAGCGCGCCCGCCAAGCCAAGGGTTGCGATTGCTGCAAGGACGGCCGACTTGGACCGTAGGACCATTTTGACACCCCCAGCCAAACAATCTAGGCTGGCGTGCCGCCGGCGGTCAAGCGGGAAATTGGCGCAGCTCAGTGCAGCAGTTGGCGGGCGCTTTCGGCGGCAAAGTGGAGCACCTGGCTGGGCAGGATGCCGAGCCAGAGCGTGACCGCCGCGCAGCCGGCCAGGGCCAGCCACAGGGGTACGGTGAGGCGGGCGCTGGCGATGGGCTCGCCCTGGGGGCGCATGTACAGGTAAACGATCACGCGCAAGTAGTAGAAAGCCGCCAAGGCGCTATTGAGCAGCGCGACGATGGTGAGGCCGACGAGGTGGGCGTGCAGGGCGGCCTGGAAGACGTAGAGCTTGCCGAAGAAGCCGCCGGTGAGCGGGACGCCGATCAGCGAGAACAGGAACAGGGCCAGGCAGAAGGCCATACCGGGAAAGCGGAAGCCGAGGCCGGCGTAATCGTCGAGGGTGACGTAGCGCTCCCCGCGATGCGCCCAGTGGCTGATCACGGCGAAGGCGCCGAGGTTCATGGCGACGTAGGCGGCGAGGTAGAACAGCACGGCGGAGACCGCCTGGGAACCCAGGGCGGCGAAGGCGACGAGAATGTAGCCGGCCTGGGCGATCGAGCTATAGGCGAGCATGCGCTTGAGGTTGCGCTGGCGCAGCGCGCCGAGGTTGCCGAGGCACATGGAGAGCAGGGCGGCGGTCCAGACCAGCCAGAACCAGACGGCGCTGGAGCCGGCGAGGGCGACGTAGAAGATGCGCAGGGCGACGGCGAAGGCGGCGGCCTTGGGGCCGGCGGACATGAAGCCGGTGACGAGCGCGGGTGCGCCCTCGTAGACGTCGGGCGTCCACATCTGGAAGGGGGCGGCGGAGACCTTGAAGCCGAGGCCGATGAAGACCAGGCCGGCGGCCATCAGCACCAAGCCGGTGTGGTTCATGCCGTCGGGCGAAACCAGATCG
>JAKAOE010000058.1 GCA_021823305.1 Acidobacteriota bacterium | reverse complement strand
AAGCGGGGAATTTCAGCGTCTGCCGACAGCCCCCCTCACCCGCGCCTGCGGCGCGACCTCTCCCCCCAGGGGGAGAGGCCCAAGGCGAGAGGGGCGCCATGCGGCCGACAGACCACCGCGCCTCTGCCAGTCCCGCGCAAGCCCCTTCGACGTCGCCCGGCCGCCGCGAGGCGGCAAAGAGCCGCGTCGTTTATGTCGGTGTTGCGCTCCCGCTGGTCGGGCGAGCTGCCGCAGCCGCCTCCTCTCTCCGGCAAGCGGGCGAGGGGAGGCAGCAGGCGCGAGCGCACCCTCTTTTCTGCGCCTCTCTCCGACCGGGGGAGCGGGGCGCGCACCCCGTTTTCCTGATTCCTCTCCCCCACCGGGGGAGAGGATCGAGGAGAGGGGGGAGGGGACCGCCCTGAGCGGAGCGCAAGCGGAGTCGAAGGGGTGAGGGCGGTGATGCTGTGTGGCTGCATCCTCGGCCGGCGCTAGGCGGCTCTCCGCGCGCTCCGGTCTGGGCGCAGCGGCCTGGGGATTCCTCGCGCGCGCCAGGCATCGCGCGCGGGAATGACAGGACTGGGAGGCGCGATGCTGAGCGCAGGGCAGGTGCTCGCCGCACAGCCGTCTACCCGGCCAAAGGGAGCGCAATGCCACTATGCGCGCACGCGTCCTTGCCGCGGCGCCGTGGCAGGCGAGTCGGGGACGAGGCGCGGCGAGAAATCGCAGCTTCCCGTGTGGATAGCGGTTGCGCCGACCAGACGACGGCAGGCGGGGGCGCGGGTTACCACCAGCGCAGCGGGTTGGGCAGGTAGTAGCGGCGGCGGTACCTTCGGCCATTGTTGTTCTGGTCTGAGGGCACGCGCTCGGTGCAGACCGGCTGGCCGGCGCGCTGCCACTCAAGCTGCCAGGCGGAGGCGAGCACCGAGGCGGCATCGGCGACCTGCCGGGTGAACAGCGCGCCCTCTTCGGCGATGAGGGTCCGCTCGAAGGACGGGCTGCCGGCTGGGGCCTGGTTTCTGGCCGCACGGTCGGCGCTGACGACCTCGCCCACCAGGGCGTGCGCCCGGCGCAACTCGGGGATGACGGCCGACCAGACCGACTCGATCGCTGCAACGCTCACTTGCGGACGCGCGCGGTTGAACAGTTCGCGCGCGTCCAGATCGGCTGCCCGCTCCAGCCGGCTGTGCATTCCCCGGTCTGCGAAGTAGCCGTCGTAGTGGATCGTGGTATGAAGCGGCTGGCTGGCGTCGCCGATGTAATGCGCCAGGTAGCCGGCCAGCAGCACCACGCGCGCGCATTGGTCGGCCTGCCAGGCTTCTCTGAGCTGGCGCGCGACTCGTTCGATGGTCCAAGGCAGTGTTCCGGAGCGCTTCAGCAAGGCCGCTCCGTAGCGCCCCTCCATCACGGTCTTGCTCGGATCGAGCGCCGAGAACGGATGCGGCCCGAAGTACTCGAGGTCGATATAGTGGCGGCGCCGCTCGGTCTGTCCGTAGCGGCGCTTGAGCACCGTGTCGGGCTTGACCGCGTCGCCTTGCAGGCTTCGGCTGTTGGTGCGGAAGAAGTCGCTGAGCGGCGAAGGCGAAAGCCCGTCGATCGCCAGGCGCGCGATCACCCGATGGGTGCGGGCATCCCATCCGCGCGCGCCGGCCGGTGCAAAAAGTATGGCCGCGAGCAGGACGGCGGCCACCGCGGTGCGTTTGCGGCACGCGCCGTTAGGCTCAGCCGCAATTAGCCGGCGATACGGAAAGGCGCGGCTGTTGTCAGCCATCGCGGCGCACAACCGAGGCGGCTGCGGCCCGGCGCAGCGCGCCGCCTTGACGGCGGCCGCGGGGGCGCCCTTCGGGGAGCGGCTGCGCCGGCGGCGCGAGCGCGGCACTCGCCGCCGGGACGCGGTGAGTCGCCTTGGCGGGCCGTGGCGCGCCCGAACGAGCGGGTTCGCCGAGCGCGACGACCGCCGCGCGCAAGAGCTCGCTGACTTTGCGGTAGGCGCCGCGGCCAGCGCTTTCGGCCGCGGCGGCCAGTTCGACGCTGGAAAGCATCCGGCCGATGCGTACTTCCACCGGATGGCGGCGCGGGATCAGGCGGCCCTTGCCGAGCGCCTCGAAGGTGCCGATCAGCCGCACCGGCAGCACATCACATCCGCCGCGCAGAGCCAGGTAGCCTGCCCCGCTCTTGAAGGGGTGAATCGCGCCGTCGGGCGAACGGGTGCCCTCGGCAAACATCAGCACGCTCTGGCCGGCGCGAAGCTCAGCGAGCGCCGCATCCAGGGATTCCAGGTGCGCCCGCTCGCGGTCGAGCGGCACGAGCCGGGTGAAGTTCAACGCGAAAAAACGCCGCGCCGGCGTGCTGAAAAAGTAGTCGCGCGCGGCCAGGACGAGCGGCCGCATGGGATAGAGCGCCTGTTCGACAAGGGCGAAATCAAGATGGCTTGCGTGGTTGGCCACCACCAGAACGTTGCGGTTGAACGGGATGTTGCCGCGCCCCAGGACCCGCGGCCTAAGCCACGACTCGAGCACCAGGCGCCGCACGCCTCTAAGCGCTGCTTCTCCGGCCTGGCGCACGGGCCGTGCCAGCATCGGGGTGTAGGACTCGGCGAAACGCTGGTAAGACGGCAGCCGCGCCGGCGCGTGGGTGTGATTGATGAACGCCTGCAACTCCTCCACCGTGGAAAGATTGACCAGGCTTGCCGGGTCGAATTCGCTGCTGGTGTGGCCGGCCAGGAGCTCGGCCAGCTCGGCCAGCGCCAGGGAATCCAGTCCCAGGTCTTCAACAAGACGGGTTGGGCCGTTAATCGGTGCCGCCGCGTTGGAGAGTTGCTTCAAGGCGTCGGCCAGCCACGGCTCAACCTCCGACGCGCCCGGGCCGCCGGCCGGGGCGCCGGCGCGCAGCATTTGCGCAAGGCGCCGGGCGACCTCGGGCCGCACGATCTTGCGGGTGCGGGTGCGCGGCAGCGACTCGTCGGTGAAGCGGACGATGCGGATTCGCTTGTAGGGCGTGAGGCTCTGGTCCACCTTGGCGAAGTGCGCCAGCACGCGCGCCTCCACCGCGCGCCGGCTCTCGCCCCTGCTATAGCTTGGCACCACCAGGGCGGCGGCCTGCTCGCGGTCGCCAACCTTGAGCCCCGCCACGGCCATCTCCTTGATATATGGGGAGCGGCCGTAGGCTTCTTCGATTTGATCGATGTAGATGTTGTGGCCGCCGGAATCGACGATCACCTCCTTGGCCCGGCCGACGATATAGAGCCGGCCGTCGTCGTCGAGCCGGCCGAGGTCGCCGGTATGGAGCCAGCCCTCGCGCAGCACTTCCTCGGTCGCCGCTTGGTTGCGGTAGTAGCCCGCCATGATGTTGGGTCCGCGGGCGGCGATCTCGCCAACGCCGTTCGGGTCCGGTTCGAGCAGCTTAATCTCGACCCCGGCAAGCGGCTGGCCGACCGAGCCAGGGATCAGCGGCTCGTCCGGGCGCGCAACGGTGAGCACGGGGCCGGCTTCGGTCAGTCCGTAGCCTTCGTAGAGGGGAAGTCCGATCTCGTTGAAAAAGCGGGCCACCGACGACGCCAGCGGCGCGCCGCCGCTGATCGCGAGCCGCAGGCGTCCGCCCAGGGCCTGGTGGATGCGCCGGAAGAGCAGGCGGCCAAGGTTCCAGCCGGCGTGCTGGTAAAGACGGTAATTAAGGCTGCGCAGCTCGTCGAACAGCGCCTGGGAAAGCGCTCCCGAGCCTTCGGCTTGTTCAACGATCCGCCGCTGCACCGCTTCCCAGAGCGCCGGCACGCCGATTAACGCGGTGGGCTTGATGTCGGCGAGCGCGCGTCCCAGGTTCCTGGCCTCCAGGGCGCCGGGGTAGAAGACCGTTGCCCCATGGGCCAGCGGCACCAGCAGCCCGCAGGTGAACTCGAGCGTGTGATGGAGCGGCAGCACCGAGAGCAGCGCATCCTCCGGGCCAAGGCTGAAGACCCGGCTGAGCATCACGACCTCGGCCGCAAAGTTGCCGTGGCTAAGCGTCACACCCTTGGCGGCGGCGGTAGTGCCCGAGGTGAAGACGATGGAGGCCGGGGCCGACCGCTCGGCCGCCACCGCCGGCAAAACGCTCTTGCCGCGCACGACAAAAGGGCGCTTCAGGTCATCCAGCTCAAGCTGCACCGCGCCGGCGGCGGCCGAGGCGAGCACGCTGCCCAGCCGCCGGCGCGCCGCGCCGGAAAGCAGCACGGCCTTTGGCTCGGCGATTCGCACAACCGCGGCGAATTCCTCAGGCGAGATAAGATGGTCCAGCGGAACCGCCACGGCTCCCGCCTGCAGCGCCGCGAAGTAGGCAACCGCCCACCAGGGAGAATTCTCGGCGACCAACACAACCCGCTCGCGCGGCCTGACGCCCCGGGCGCCCAGCAAAAGGGCGCCGCGCCGGGCAGCGTCACGCAGCTCCCGGTAACTGAGCGCCGCGCGCTCGGCGGGCCGCGGCTGCCACACCAGCGCGGGCCTGGCGCCGTAGCGCTCGGCGCTTTTCTCCAGCAACTCGACCAGCGTGCGGGGACGCACCGCAGCGCTCGGCCTTAGCCGGCGCTGCAGGTCAAGCTGGCCGAAGACATGGCGGCGCAGCCCGGCGATGTGGACCTTGGGCCAGTAGTCGGACCAGTCGATCGCCTCGGGCCGAAACGGATGGCGCTCGGCGTCCTGCGGGCGAAGCGCGGCGTAAAGCGCGCGGATGTTGCGCCCGTGAAAAGTGTAGCGCAGCTCCTGGATGTAAGGCCGGTAAATTTCAACCAGCGAGGCCGCGAACCGGGTGTTGTCGGCGAACCGGCTGAGCCGCTCGAGCGCCGGGCGATGAAAATGCGCGTGGCGGTCGAGCAGCGTCTGCGCCGGACCGACCGCCGCCTCCAGCAGCGCCGGGAGCGTTGAGGTTGCCAGCTCGTAGGCCGGCTGCGAGGCGATGACCGGCTCGAGGTGGCGCGCCACCAGCCGCGCCCCGGCGCCCGCGCCGGCCCCGGGCGCCTGCCGGTAGGCCAACGCGGTAAGCTCAACCAGCCGGCGCATCCGCAGCGGATTGCAATCGGAGGTGCAGAGCTGGTAGACCGGGGCGTAAACCCCCAGCAGCAGCGCGCACAAAACCGGCACCATCGCGTGCGCCGCCAGATCGACCGGCAAGACGTCCAGCACCAACTCGCTTTCGGCCGGGTACAAGCGGTAGCCTCGGCCGGCCAGGTAGGTGAGCGGAGCGCTGGTGTTCGCCCCCTGGTTCCAGCCGGGAAACGGCTCGGCCAGCGCGCTCTCGATGATCGAGGGGCGCGCCACGGTGGCGCGCACCTGCTGGCGCGCCATAAAGACAAGTTGCTCCCCGAGGCTCTTGCTGTAGCTGTAGGTGTTGGGCCATCCCCAGGTAAGCGCCCGGCGCCGTCCGATCTCCTTGAGCCGCTGTTCGACCCAGCGTTTGCGCAGCCGTTCCACATGCGCGGCGGCGTGGCTGTCGGACGACTCAAAAGACGCCGGCTCGGCTTCGTGGCGGCGCGCAGGATCGCGCGACTCGGCTTCGACGTGGGCGATGGCCGCCAGCGCCGCCGCGAGTTCGCGCTTGACGCTGAAGCCTGGCTGCCCGGCCGGGCACCAGTTGACCGGCAACGCGTCTTCGAACCGATGGCCGTCGGCTCGGCCGGCGACGTAGCAGGTCGAGACGTGGAGCAGAGCGGCTTGGCGCCGGCGGCAAAACTCGATCACGTTGGCCACGCCGAGGGCGTTGATTGCCAGCGCCCGTTCCAGTGAAGCCTCGAAGTTGACCAGCCCGGCGCAGTTGATCACGGCGTCCAGCCGCGCGGGCAAGAGCTGCACGCAGTCGGCGCCGACCAGAGCGCGCTCGGTCAGGTCGCCCCCGAGAACGGTGAGCTTCTCTTCCACGTAGCGCTCGAAGGCGGCGCCCATTTGCTCGCGCAGCGGCGCCAGCGCCGGCGAGTCGAGCACCTCGCGGCGTAGCCGCCCCTGGCTGGAGCGCCGGTCGCCCCTGATGAGCAGGTAGAGCCGGCCGATTTCGGGATGCCATTTGAGCAGGATGCCGAGCACGACCTTGCCGAGAAAGCCGGTCGCCCCGGTCAGCATAATGTGCCGCCCGCGAAGCACCGTGGCAAGCTCGGGCAGCGGCGCCGGCAGGTGCGGCGCGGCGGCCGGCTGCAGCCGTTCACTCGACATCGGCGATCACCAGCGGCGGCAGATGCAGGTAGGTGACGCTTGCCGACGAGCCCAGCGTGCCGAGCGCCATCGCCAGGGCCTCGTCGAGCGTGGCCGCGGCCTCCCAGCCCAGGCGGGCGGCAACCTCGGGCTGTTCACATCCGGCGGCGATGATTCGCCCCAGATGCCGGCGCCCGGGTTCCCCCCAGTACCACATGTAGAAGGGATGTACGCCGTGGTAGGCGTGGCCGTAGCGGTACATGTGCAGGTAAGTCGGATTGCGCGCAAACTCCGCCTCGAAGCGGCGCTCGAGCTCGACCGCGTCGGTCGTCGCTGCCAGGCAACGGTGGAAAAACTCGATGTAGCTGGGATGGTGTTCGGGGTGAAATTCGTCGCGCAGCGGATGGCAAACGATGAGCGTACCACCCTCGCGCACCAGCGGCTTGTGCCGGTACATGTTGAAGAGGTAGCCCAGGCCGGTGCACTGCACCAGCACCGGGTTCATCACCGAATTGACGTTGTAGGGGCAGATGTAGGGCACGCCGACGATTAGAACGTCGGCCTGCCCCTTGACCGGCACGGCGTACTGCTGGAAGACGCGCGCCAGCGCCTTGCGGTGGACCGCCTCGGTCTCGCCCGCCCAGACGCCGGTCATTGCGTACGGCGCGGCGTAGCGATGCAGCGTGGCGCGGCGCAGCTCCTCGGACATCGCGCCCAGCGTCCAGCGAAAGCCCTTAAGCCGCATCCGGTCCCAATCGCTGAAGCGGTCTTCGTTGCGCTGCAGGAAATCGAGCATCGGCCCGTACATCTGGTTGTTAATGGCGGTCTCGATCGAGAAGACGTTGAGCCGTTGATTGATGAAGCGGCCCATGTGGGCCGCGCGCTCGTGCAGCGCGGAATGCTCCGGGTCCATGTAGGAATGACAGGCGGCAAGCGTCTGCGGGTTGTGATGGTGGCGCAGGCTGCGGTAGGGGGCCAGACCGACGGCCACCGACTTGTGGCCTCCGTCCATCGGCACCAGGTTGATGTTGAGGTAGATGAGCAGGTCGGACTCGGCCGCCCGGCGCGACAGCCAGACTTCCTCGCCGTGGTCGGTCTTGCCGAGCTTGACCAGCTCGGCGGGGTTTTCCGCGTCGAAGTTGTATAGCCGCTCCGGCCAGAAGTCCGCCCAGGCGCGCCGGCCCACCATCCGGCGGATTTCCGCGCCGGTCATGCGGCGGTGCAGCGAAGTGGCGACGATGATGTGAATGTCATCCACCCCGTAGTCGGTCAGCGTCTGAAGCACCGCGTTAAGCAGCCGTTCGCGGATGTCCGGCTGGCGCATCGGCGGCAGCGGCAGGCTGAGATCGTCCACCGCGATCGTGACCTTCAGGTTGGGGTCAAGCTGGGCGAACAGCGGCTCGGCGTTTTCCGGCCGAAGGAGCGCGTAACGGACCGCCCGGTCGGGATCGGCCAGCGGCTCCAGCGGAGGCGGCGGATAGATAACCCGGGTGCCGACGGGGAGCTTTTCCACCAGGAAGTCGTCGCCGTAGGCGATTATGCGCGGCGCCGAGCGGCGGTTCAGCGTGACCACGAGTTCCTGGCGCGCGCCGACTTCATGTTTCAACTCGGCGGCCTTGAGGGCCCGGATTTTTCGCTCTGGTCGCGCCAACTTAGTCCTCCCTGCCCGAGGCGCTGGCGCGGCCCGCGGGGTCCGCCGCCCCGCGCTGGGGCCAGAGGCTTGACCTGGCCGCCGGCGCACGCACAAAGCGCAGGACGGGCCACTGGCGCGACCGGGCAACCGCCTCAAGCCGGCGGTCGGGGTTGACTGCGACGGGATGACCCACGGCGGCCAGGAACGGAAGATCGTAGTACGAATCGGCGTAGGCCCAGCAGTTGGCGAGATCGATTTTGCGCCGCGCGGCGTACTCGGCGCACCAGGACGCCTTGGCCGAGGCAGCCATCAGCGGTTCGTGCACGCGGCCGGTCGCGCGCTGGCCGCGAAACACCAGCCGGTTGGCGGCGAAATCGGCGATGCCCAGGCGGCGCGCGAAAGCCTCGACGACGAAGTCCGGAGAGCCGCTTACCAGCACCGGCTCAAGCCCGGCACGCCGGTTGCCCTCGAGAATTTCCCGCGCCTGGGGATAGAGTCGCGCCACCAGCATCCGGTCGCAGTACTAGATCG
>JAKAOE010000057.1 GCA_021823305.1 Acidobacteriota bacterium | reverse complement strand
GGCTGCCGGCGCCCTACCCGAGCCCACGGTCTCCGCCGGATGGATGGGCGGCTTTGCGCCGTTCACCGTCAACCAGGGCGCAACCAGCAACCGCAACTTCGGGGTAAGCGAGCAACTTCCCTTTCCGGGCAAACTGAAGCTGCGCCGCCAGGCGGCCGAGGCCGACGCAAACGCGGCGGAGTGGCGCTACCAAGCGGCGCGGCGCCGGGTGGCGGCCGAGGTCAAGGCCGCCTATTACGCCTACGCCTATGACACCCAGGCGCTGCAGATCACGCGCAGCAACCGGAAGCTGCTGGAGCAGCTCACCGGCATCGCCGAGGCGCGCTACGCAAGCGGCAAGGGGCTGCAGCAGGACGTGCTCAAGGGGCAGGTGAAGCTGTCGCAACTGCTGGGACGGATCGAGATTCTCAGCGAGGAAAAGGACACCGCCGCGGCGCGACTGAACACGCTGCTCGACCGCGACGCCAGCGCGCCGCTGGGTCCGCCCGAGCCGCTGCGCCAAGGCAAGCTGGGCTACACGCTGGCGCAGTTGCAGGCGCTGGCGGCGCGGCAGGACACCGGGCTGGGCGAGGCGGACGAGCTGATCGCGCGCGACCGCAAGCTGGTGAAGCTGGCGCACAAGGCGTACGACCCCGACTTCAGCGTCAGCTACGGAGTGCAGCGGATGGCCGCCCCCGGGATGAACATGGCGGCGGCGAGCGTCAGCGTCAGCATCCCGCTGTTCTACCGCTCCAAACAGCGGGCCAATCTGCACGCCGCAGCGGCCACGCTGGGCGCGCAGCAGGCGGCGCGCGACGACCGCCGGATCACGGTGGATTACCTGGTGCGGGCACAGTACCTGGCGGCGCGGCAGGCGAACCGGCTGGCGGTGCTGTACGCCAAGGCGATCGTGCCGCAGGCGTCGCAGGCGCTGCAGTCGGCGGAGATGGCGTACCAAGCCGGCACGGCCGACTTCCTGACGCTGCTGGACGACTTCAGCACGATTCTCGACTACCAAGTGAACTACTACCAGCAGGTGGCGGCCTACAACACGGCGCTAGCGCGGCTGGAGCCGCTGGTGGGCAAGGAGTTGATCCAATGAGCGCAATCCCGACCCCGCCGGCGGCGCACCCGCGCGCGGCGCTGGTTGTGGCGCTGAGCGCAAACGCGGTGCTGGCGGCGTTGCTGCTGCTGGCGATCTGGGCCTGGCGCACGCATTGGACGCCGGCGGCGGCGGCGCGGCGCGCGCCGGCGCCAGCCGCGGCGACACCGGCCACGCCGGCAGTCGCGCCTTCGGGGCCGGCGCTGGCGCCGGTAGCGATCTCGCCGCAGCGGCTGCAGCGCATCGGCGTGACCACCGCCGTGGTGGAGCGCCGGCCGCTGATGGACGACCTGCGGCTGGTGGGCAACGTCGCGGTGGACGAGCGCCGCGAAGCCACCGTGCAGACCCGCTTCGCGGGCTGGATCCGCCAAGTCTTTGTCAACACCAACTATCAGCACGTGCGGGCGGGCGAACCGCTATTCACCATCTACAGCCCCGAACTGGTGACCACCGAGCGCGAGTACCTGCTGGCGCGGCAGAACGCGGCGCTGCTGGCCTCGAGCCCGGTGCCGGGAGTGGCGGCGGGCGCGCGCGCGCTGCTCGCCGCCACGCTGGAGCGGCTGCGGCAATGGGCGCTGCCGGAGCGCGAGATTCAGCGGCTGGAGACGAGCGGGCAGGTGCGGCAGTACCTGGAGGTCGACTCGCCAGCAACGGGGTTCGTCACCGAACGCAACGCGCTGCCCAACCTGTACGTGCAGCCCTCCACCCGGCTGTATGCAATCACGGACTTCTCCAAAGTCTGGGTCTATGCCCAGGCGTACCAGAACGATCTCGGCCGGCTGGCGGTGGGCGACCCCGCCACGCTGACGGTGGACGCCTATCCGGGGCGCAGCTTTCACGGCCGGGTGGACTTCATCTATCCCGATGTCAACCCGGCCACGCGAACGGCGCGCGTCCGGCTGGCGTTCGCGAACCCGAAACTGCTGCTCAAGCCGGGCATGTTCGTGAATGTGGACCTGAAGATCGCGATGGGGCCGCAGATCGCGGTGCCGGCATCGGCGGTGCTGCAGTCGGGAGAGCACCAAGTGGCGTTCCTCGACCGCGGCGACGGCACCCTGACGCCGCGGATGGTGACCCTGGGCGCAGCGGTGGGCAACCGGTACGTGGTGTTGCGCGGACTGCGGCCGGGCGAGCGGATCGTGACCTCGGCGACCTTCCTGATCGATTCCGAGAGTCAGCTGCAGGCGGCGCTGGGCGACTTCGCGCCAGCCGCGCGGGCGGCGCCGGCCGGAAGGGCGGCGGGCGCGCCCGCCGCGCGCTTCACGCTGACCCTGGCGACGCAGCCGTCGCCGCCGCGCCCGGGATCCGACCGATTCCAGGCGCGGCTCAGCGACGCGCACGGCCGCGGCGTGGCGGGCGCGCAGGTCGAGGTTCGCCTCGATCTGCCCGCGATGCCGGCGATGGGAATGGCGGCGATGCAGGCACGGTATGAGCTGACGGACGAAGGCGGCGGGAACTACGCCGCCCAAGGGCCGATTCCGAGCGCGGGCACGTGGCAGGCGACGGTGGTGGCGCGGCGCAACGGCGCGATCATCGCCAGCCGGGAGCTGCAGCTGAGCGTGGGCGGGGGGACGCGATGATCGCACGCCTGATCGCGGCCTGCGACCGCAACCGTTTCCTGGTGCTGGCGCTGGTGGCGCTGCTGGTGCTGGGCGGCGTCTGGTGCATGCGCCACCTGCGGCTTGACGCGCTGCCGGACATCTCCGACGTGCAGGTGATCGTGCACACGCGCTGGGCGGGCCAGCCGCCCGGCATCATCGAGGACCAGGTCACCTACCCGATCGTCACCGCGCTGCTGACGGCGCCCAGGGTGAAGAACGTGCGCGCGCAGACGATGTTCGGCGACTCCTACGTCTACGTGGTGTTCCAGGACGGGACCGATCCCTACTGGGCGCGCTCGCGGGTGCTCGAATACCTGCAGCAGCTTGCCGGGCAACTGCCCGCGGGCGTGCATCCGGTGCTGGGACCGGACGCTACGGGCGCGGGGTGGGTCTATGAGTATGTACTGCTCGACCCGACGCACCGTTACAACCTGGCCGATTTGCGCTCGTTCCAGGACTGGTACCTGCGCTACTGGCTGGAGACGGTGCCGGGAGTGGCGGAGGTGGCGACGATCGGGGGTTTTGTACGGCAGTACCAGGTGAACCTCGACCCGAACAAGCTGCTGGCGTATCACATCCCGCTGGCGACGGTGATCCGCAAAGTGCGGGCGAGCACCAACGAAGTGGGCGGGCGGCTGCTGGAGTTCGGCGGAGCGGAGTACATGGTGCGCGGGCTGGGCTATTTCCGCTCGCTGCGCGACCTGCGCGACGTTCCGGTGGCCACCATCCACGGAACGCCGGTGCTGGTGGGCGACTTGGGGACGGTCTCGTTCGGTCCCGACATCCGGCGCGGGGCGGCGGACTGGAACGGCGAAGGCGACACCGTCGGCGGGATCGTGATCATGCGCTACGGGCAAAACGCGCTGCAGGTGATCAACGGCGTCAAACAAAAGCTGGCGGAGGTGAAGGCGTCGCTGCCGCCGGGAGTGGAAGTGGTGCCGGCGTACGACCGTTCCGGGCTGATCCACAGGTCCATCTCGACGTTGGAGCGGGATTTGATCGAGGAGGCGATCATCGTCAGCCTGGTGTGCATCGCGTTTCTGTTCCACTTCCGGTCGGCGCTGATTCCGATCCTGTCACTGCCGATCGCGGTGACCGCGGCATTCATCCCGATGTATTACCTGCACGTCACCGCCAACGTGATGTCGCTGGGCGGGCTGGCGCTGGCGATCGGGGTGCTGGTGGACGCCGCCATCGTGATGGTGGAGAACGGCCACCGGCGGCTGGCGGAGCGGACGGCGGCGGGGCAACCGCCGCTGCGGGCGGGGGAGCGGCGGAAGCTGCTGCTGGGCGCGGCGCAGCAGGTGGGCGCGCCGATCTTCTTCTCGCTGGTCATCATCGTGGTCTCGTTCCTGCCGGTATTCCTACTGCAGGCGCAGGAGGGCCGCCTGTTCCGGCCGCTGGCCTGGACCAAGACGCTGGCGATCGGCTTCTCGTCACTGCTGGCGGTTACGCTGATTCCGATCCTGATGGTGGCGTTCATCCGTGGGCGGCTGAAGCCGGAGCGCGAGAACCCGTTTGCGCGGCTGAGCCACGCCCTCTACCGGCCGGTGCTGGGCTGGGCGCTGCGCCATCGCTGGCTGGTGCTGCTGGCGGGGGCGGTGGGGCTGGCGGCGACGGCGCCGCTGCTGGGGCGCATCGGCAGCCAGTTCATGCCGCCGTTTTATGAAGGCTCGGCGCTTTACATGCCCACCGCCTACCCGGGCATCTCGATCGCACAAGCGTCGGCCCTCCTGCACGAGCAGGACCGCATCATCCGCACCTTTCCCGAGGTGAAGAGCGTCTTCGGCACGGTGGGCCGCTCCGACAGCGCTACCGACAACGCACCGCTTTCGATGTTCGACACCACAATCATGCTCAAGCCGCGTGCGCAGTGGCCGGCGGGCATGACCTACGACCGGCTGATCCAGCGGATGAACGCCAGACTGCAATTCCCGGGACTGACCAACACCTGGACGATGCCGATCCAAAACCGCCTCGACATGGAACTAACCGGCATCAAAACCCCGGTTGGCATGAAGATTCAGGCACCCACCCTGCAAGAGATTCAGCAGGTGGGCGCGCAGGTGGATCAGATTCTTTCGGGCATGCCGGGCGTGCGCTCGACCTTCGCCGAGCGCGTGGCGCAGGGGTTCTACGTCAACATCCAGGTGCACCGCGCGGCGGCGGCGCGCTACGGACTCACCGTGGCGGACGTGCAGCAAGCGGTGACCTCGGGCATCGGCGGCGAGGACATCGCGACCAACATTCAGGGGCGGGAGCGCTACCCGGTGGACGTGCGCTATGCGCGCGACTTCCGCAGCGACCTGCCGGCGCTCGGGCAGGTGCTGCTGGCGACGCCCACCGGGGCGCAGATTCCGATTTCCGAGGTGGCGACGATTTCGCTGTCGAATGGGCCGGCGATGATCCGCGACGAGGAGGGCCAGCTCACCGGCTACGTCTTCGTGGACCTGAAGACCAGCAACTACGGCGGCTTCGTGCAGCGGGCGAACGCGCTGCTGCAGGCGAAGCTGCGGCTGCCGGCGGGCGCGAGCTACCACTGGTCAGGCGAGTACGAGTTTCAGGAGCGCGCCCAGCGGCGGCTGGAGTTGATCCTGCCGATCGTTTTCTTCGTCATCTTCCTGCTGCTGTACATGGCGTTCCACTCGGCCGCCGAGGCCGCGATCCTGATTTTCCCCACCGCGTTCGCGCTCACCGGCGGCCTGCTGCTGCAGGTCTGGCTGGGGTACGAGTTCAGCGTGGCGGTGTGGGTAGGCTACATCGCGCTGTTCGGGGTGGCGGTGGAGACCGGGGTGGTGATGGTGGTGTACCTGCACGAGGCGCTGGGCGAGCGGCTGGCACGGGGCGGGCCGGTGACGCCCGCCGACCTGGCACAGGCGACCATGGACGGCGCCGTACTCCGGCTGCGTCCCAAGCTCATGACGGTGTCCTGCGTCATTGCCAGCCTGGCGCCGATCCTGTGGGAGGGCGGCGCCGGGTCGGACGTGATGAAGCCGATCGCCGCGCCGATCGTGGGGGGCATGGTGACCTCGAGCCTCGCGGTGCTGATCCTGACGCCGGTGCTGTTTCTCATGCTGAAGCGGCAACAGTTGCGGCGCGGGCGGTTGCAGGCGGCCGCAACGGATGAGGCAGGGGCGGTCAACGACGCCGCACGGGTATAATTCCGGCGGAGGGGCGGCCATGGCAGGGATTTGGGTGAGGCGTGCAGCACTGACGGCGTCGCTACTGGGCGCGGCGGCAGCGGCGCAGATGGTCGGCTTCAGCGTGCGGATGGCGCAGCCGGAGCGGCACGAGTACCAGGTGACGATGCGGGTCGCGGGCCGGACGGGGGAGCTGACCGATTTCGAGATGCCGGAATGGATGCCGGGGTATTACGGCATCCTGCATTACCCGGAATACGTCAGCCACTTCCGTGTGACGGACGGCGGCGGTCGGGCGCTGGGCTGGGAGAAGACGACGGCGTACACCTGGCGCGTGGTTACCGACCACGCGGCGGCGGTGACGGTGCGCTACGACGTGGCGGCGACGCGGGCGTTCGTAGCGACCAATTACCTCGGCGCCACGCGCGGGTTCATTGCGCCGCCGGGGCTGTTCCTGTACATCCACGGCAAGCTTGGGCTGCCGGCGACGGTGACGGTGCACCTGCCGCCGGGCTGGACCACGGCCGCGACCGGACTGGCGGCAGTGCCGGGAACCAAGGACGAGTTCCGGGCGCCGGACTTCGACGTGCTCTACGACTCGCCGTGGCTGCTGGGAACGCAGCCGACGGTGAGCTTCAGCGTGCGCGGCGTGCCGCACGAGATCGTGCTGGACCAGATGCCGGCGGCGGTGAACCGGGCGAAGATGGCGACCGACTTGAAGCGCATCGTCACCACCGCGACCGACATGATGGGCACGGTGCCATACCGCAAGTACGTATTCCTGATGATCGGGCGCGGCGACGGCGGGATCGAGCACCTGAACTCAGCGGCGATCTCGTTCAACGCGGGCATGCTGCTGTCGCCGCGGAGCTACCGTTCCTGGCTGGGGTACGCGGCGCACGAGTACTTCCACAACTTCAACGTCAAGCGCATCCGGCCGCTGGCGCTAGGGCCGTTCGATTACGAGACACCGAACCTGACCACGATGCTGTGGGTTTCCGAGGGATTGGAGGTCTATTACCAGGACCTGCTGGTGGAACGCGCGGGGCTGATGAGCCCGCGCCAGTATCTGAACGTGCTGCAGGCGGCGCTGAACGAGTTCGAGAACGCGCCCGGTCACCGCTACCAGTCGGACACCGAGTCGAGCCTGGATTCGTGGAGCACGAGCTCGGGGGTGGGCGCAAACCGGGCGACCTCCATCTCCTATTACGACAACGGCGCCCTGCTGGGCGCGATGCTCGATTTCGCCATCCGCGAGGGCAGCCACGACCGGCACTCGCTCGACAGCGCGATGCGCTATCTGTACCGCACCTACGCGGTGCGCGACCGGCGCGGGTTCACCGACGCCGAGTTCGAGCAGGCGTGCGAGCGCGAGGCAGGGACGAGCCTGGCGCAGGTCTTCTCGTATGCGGCGACCACGGCGGAGCCGGATTACGCCAAATACTTCGCCTACGCCGGGCTGAAGCTGAGCGAGACGACCGCGCCGGCGCCAGGCGCGTACCTGGGGATGAACACGCAGGCGCTGCCGCACGCGGCGCCGGCGGCGGCGTTCGGCGGACGGGGGCGGCGGCGCGGGGCCGCACCGCCGCCGCCGCTGATCATCCGGAGCCTGGACGCGGGCTCGCCGGCGCGGGCGGCGGGGCTGGCGGTGGGCGACGTGCTGACCCAACTCAACGGGCAGCCGATCACGCCGGCGGCGCTGAACGCGGTGCTGGCGAGCGACGCCGACGGCAGCACGATCACGCTGGCCTACCGGCGCGGGGGGGCGGCGCACACCGCAACGGTGACGCTGGCGGCCGGACGGCGGGTGGCCTACACACTGGCGCCGATGGCGCATCCCACGCCGCTCCAGGCCGCGATTGATCGCGCCTGGATGGCGCGCATTCCCTAGCCGAAGGTGAACGAATACGCCTGCACGCCGGAGTCGAGGAAGCGGATGGTGAAGGTGCGATCCTCGACGGGGCCGCGCTGGCGGATGAGCTGGTAGAGGCGCTGGAAGCGCACGACGCCGTAGCCCTGGGCGTTGTCGTCGGCGCCGTGGTTGGGGCCCGGGGGCGCACCGTCAATCAACACCTGGAAGCGGATGGGCTTGCCGGTGCCGGAGCCGAGCACCAGGTGCAGGTCGCGGGCGTGGAAGCGATAGATGATCCCGCCGCCGGCGCGCTTCAGCACCGCCATGTGCGGGCCGACGTTCCAGGCACCGGCGAGGCCCCATTGGTTGAGCGTGGGGAGAATGGGGGCGGTATAGGTGGCGGTGGTGTCGGTGCGTAGGCGCTGGGGCGAATCGAAACGCTCGCCGCGCGCGTAGCCGATGTAGGTTTCAGGCGACTCGAGGTCGCGCGCATCGGCGGGGGCTTCGGCGCCGGCGCCGTCCACTGAGAGCGAGACCAGCGATTCCGCGCCGGCCGGGGTCTGGTGATGCGCGTCGGCCAGGAGTTCCTGGATGACGCGCTCGGACTCGGCGTAGTTGCCTTCGCCGAAGTGGGCGAAGCGGATGTCGCCCCTGGCGTCGACGAAATAATCGGCCGGCCAGTATTCGAGAT
>JAKAOE010000056.1 GCA_021823305.1 Acidobacteriota bacterium | reverse complement strand
CGCGGCCGCCCCGTTTTCTCTCCCCGCGCTAGCGCTTGGAGAACTGGAAGCGCTTGCGCGCCCCCTTCTGACCGTACTTTTTGCGTTCCTTCATGCGCGAGTCGCGCGTCAGCAGTCCGGCGGCGCGCAGCTTGGCGCGCAGCTCGGGGTTGAGCTGCAGCAGGGCGCGAGCGATGCCCAGCGCCACCGCGCCGCTCTGGCTCGCCACCCCGCCGCCGCGCACGTTGGCGACCACGTCGTAGCCGTCGGCCAGCTCGGCCGCCACCAGCGGCCGGTTGGCGAGCAGCTCGCGCGTCGCGGTGCCGAAGTAGGCGAGGAAGGGCCGGCCGTTGATCTTGCGCTGGCCGCTGCCGGGGCGCACGATGACGCGCGCCACCGAGCTCTTGCGGCGTCCGGTGGCTTGGTACTGCACAGTGTCAGGCATGGGCTGGTTTCGACTCCTACTGGGCGGCGCGCGCCTTGACGAGGCTCACCGGGCGCGGCTCCTGGGCGGCGTGGGGATGCTCGGCGCCGCGGTAGACCTTGAGCTGGGCGCCGAGGTGCTTGCCCAGCCGCGATTTCGGCAGCATGCCCTCGACCGCGTCTCGCACCACGCCCTCGGGGTCGCGCGCCAGGCGCGTGCGCAGCGAGCTGGTCTTCAGCCCGCCAGGGGTGCCGGTGAAGCGGTGGTAGAGTTTGCCGTCGAGCTTCTGGCCGGTGCAGCGCACCTTGGCGGCGTTGATCACCACCACGTGCTCGCCGGTGCTGAGGAAGGGGGTGAAGCGCGGATTGTCCTTGCCGCGCAACAGCCCCGCGACCCGCGCGGCCAGCCGGCCCAGCACCTGGTCGCTTGCATCCACCAGGTACCAGCGCGGCTCGATCGTCTTGCTGCTAGGAAAATACGTGCTCATATCCCGATCCAAACGCTCTCCCGCCCACGGGCTTCCCGTTACGCACCTGCGCCCGCACGCCAGCGGCGCGCGGCAAAACTCCCTCTGCAAACCACCGCCGACCAGGGAGGAACCGCAGGCAGGACCGTCTCAAATCGTAGTAGAAAGCCCAGGGGTTGTCAATCCGCCGCGACTGCGTTCCGGGTCAGGTGGCGCGCCACCGCCGGGGGCAGATTGCAGGCGACGGTCTGGGAATGATGGCGATGGCGCGCCAGGAAGGCTTGGAGCACCGTGGCGACCGCATCTAGGCGGGCGCGCTCGGCGGGGTCGCGCACCAGCGCGCGCTTCAGCTCGCGAATGTAGAGGTACTCAAAATAGGAGAGCACGCCACCGGGGCGCAGGCAGCGGTCGAACAGCTCCAGCATCTCGGCCACCAGCGCGGGCGGGAAGTTGTTCAGCGGCAGGCCGGAGACGATGAAGTCGTAGCCGGCGCCGGGCGGCGCCAGGCGCAGATCGCAAGGGTGGATGGTGCAGCGGATGCCGCGCGCCTCGGCGCGCGCTTCCTGTTTGCGGCGCTCGAGCCAGGGCAGGAAGACGGGGTTGATTTCGTATATGTCAAGTTCGTCGCCCGGCTCCAGTTGGCGCAGGATGGCGCGGGTGAACACGCCCGTGCCCGCGCCCGCCTCCAGCACCCGCCGCGGCCCCGGCGCCTGCGCGAGCGGCGCGGTCATCGCCCGCGCCAAGGCCGGGCCGCTGGGCGCGATCGCGCCGGTGGCCTGGAAGTGGCGGCGGAACTGGGCATAGAACAGCCGGTAGGCCTGCCACTCCGGAGGCGCGTTGGCTTCGCCCATCGAGGCTAGTATAGGGGCGGCGGCCGGAGGGCGGCGCCGGCCGGGCGCCTCAACCCAGCTTGGCGAGCAGCGAGCGCGCCTCCTGCGCCGTAGGCTGCCGCGGTTCGGGCGGCACGCTCAAGTAGGAAGCCAGCAACTGCCGCGCCCAGGTGAAGTCCTGGCCGGTGACCTGCAGCGCCTGCGCCACCAGGTAGTCGGCCAAACGGCTGTCGGGGAACAACGCGCGCGCCGCGCCGATGACGCCGCGCGCCTGCTCCAGGTGGTTGAGGTAGACCAGGTCGGCGGCGCGGTAGGCGGTATACAGCGCCGAACGCGCGTTCATCTCCAGCGCCCGCGCCAGATAGGGGGCGGCCGCGGCGTATTGGCGGCGCTCGAACAGCGCCTGGCCGAGCGCGAACACGCCGCGCGGGTCCTGGGGATGGTTGCGCGCGGCGGCGCGGAATTCGGCCAGCGCCTGGCCGGGCTCGCCGGTCTTGTTGTAGATGCTGGCCAGCGCCAACCGTCCATCCACCGGGTCGAGTTGGCGCAGCCGCTGGGCGTGGGCGATGGCCTTCTGCGTTCCTCCGCCGGCTGCCCGGGGCAGCACCAGGTCGAGATCAATCCAGCCCCATTGCACGTCGCCCAAGTTGGGGTTGAGCTGCTCGGCGGTCTTCAACTGCTTCTTCATCTTGGGCAACTGCAGCATGGCGTGAAACTCGTTCATGCGCTTGGCGCGCTTGGCCATGCTCTCGAACAGGTAGAGGCGGCAGGAGGCGCACTTGGGGTCGAGTTTGACCGAGCGCTTGGTCATCTTCAGGCTCTGGCGCAGGTCGCCGAAACTCGCCAGGACGTGGCCGTAGTAGGCCAGCAGTGGTGCGTTGCCGGCGTTGGCGGGCTGTGCCACCGCGCTCGCCAGCAGGCTGCGGGCTTCCTTCAGGCGGCCCCACTCGATGTAGTTCGCCGCTTTCTGAATCACCGGCTCGGGCCCGGGCGCCGCCACACCCCAGGACACCAGACACAAGCCGACGATCAGCACTTTTCCCAGCCGCCCGCCCGCGGCCGCGCTTTTCCCCGATTGGCGCATCTTTGGTTCTATTGTACCCTCAGCATGATAGGCTCGGCGGTTGCCGTCGCGCCCTGCCAGCCTTTATTCTGAAGGCGGCCGTCCATGCGGATTCTCCTGGTCGAAGACGAGCACAAGGTTGCCCAATTCATCAAAAAGGGTCTGCAGCAGGACCACTTCGCCGTGGACCTGGCCTCCGACGGGGAGGAGGCGCTGTACCTGGCGGAAAGCAGCCCCTACGACCTCATCATTCTGGATCTGATGCTGCCCAAGGTCTCGGGATTCTCCGTGCTCTCCACCGTGCGCAAAAAAAACCCCAATGTCCCGATCCTCATCCTCACCGCCAAGACCGCGGTCGAGGACCGGGTGCGGGGGCTGGAGATCGGCAGCGACGACTACCTGATCAAGCCCTTCGCTTTCGCCGAGCTGCGCGCCCGGGTGCGCGCCCTGCTGCGGCGCGAGTGGCGCGAGTTCAAGCTGCAGTTGCAGGTGGCGGATCTGGTACTGGACCCGGTGAAGCGCAAGGCCTGGCGGTCGGACAGCGACCTGGAGCTCTCCAACAAGGAATTCATGCTGCTGGAGTATCTGATGCGCAACGCCAACCAGGTGGTCACCCGCACCATGATCGCCGAACACGTCTGGGACGCCAGCTTCGACAGCTTCACCAACGTGATTGACGTCTACATCAGTTTCCTGCGCAACAAGATCGACAAGGACCGGCCGCACAAGCTGCTGCACAGCGTGCGCGGCGTGGGCTACATGCTCAAGGACGAGGCCGCGCCGGCATGAAACTCCGGCACCTGCGGCTGCTCTCGCGCCTGATCTGGCGCCCCACCTCGACCCGGGGGCAGCTCACCTTCCAGTACACCGTGGTGTTCAGCCTGCTGCTGGTGCTGGCTGCCGGGCTGTTGTACTTCACGCTCAACTGGATTCTGTTCTGGAACATTGACAACGAGCTGCAGGACGAAGCCGCACTGGTGAAGCATTACATCCACTTCGAGCAGGGCAAGCCGGTGCTGGTGGCGCACACCGCCGATGTGGACGAGAGCTACGACCTGAACACCATCTTCAACGTCTCGCAAATCCTCAACACCGAGGGGGTGCCGGTGAAGTCCTCGCCCGAGCTCGCCGCCTTCGGCTTCTCCTTCGAGCCCAAGCAGCTCAAGGGGCTGGTGGCGATGCAGCCGCCGCCCACCTTCACCACCGTGGGCGGGCGGCGCGACGAGGAGGTGCGTTTCGTCAACACCATTTTGATGGGACCGAACGGGCACCGCTATCTGATGCAGATCGGCTCCCGCTTGAAACCCATCAACGACGCGCAGGACACCTTCCTGTGGGTGATGCTGATGCTGCTGCCGGTGACCGTGGTGCTGAGCGCGGTGGGCGGCTCGGTGATGGCCAAGCGCACGCTCAAGCCGGTGACCGACATGACCCACGCGGCGCAGTTCATCACCGCCTCCAATTTGAGCCAGCGGCTGCCGACGCGCGGGCGGCGCGACGAGCTGGACGAGCTGGCGGAGACCTTCAACGCCATGATCGCGCGGCTGCAGCTGTCGTTCGACAAGATGAGCGAGTTCGCCGCCAACGTCAGCCACGAGCTGCGCACGCCGCTGCAGGCGATGCAGGGGGAGACCGAGCTGGCGCTGATCGCGCGCGCGCCGCTGGGCGAGTGCCGGCGGGTGCTGGAGAGCAACCTGGAGGAGATCGACCGCCTCAACCGCATGATCCGCAACTTGCTGATGCTGGCCCAGGCGGACGCGGGGGAGATGCGGCCGCGGCTGGAGCCGATGGATTTGAACGAGCTGGTGCGCGACCTGGTGGAGCAGATGCGGGTAGTGGCGCAGGCGCGCGGGGTCGAGCTGCGCGCCTTCACCGCCAACCCGGTGCCGGTGAAGGCGGACAGCCTGCGCCTGCGGCAAATGGTGCTCAACCTGATTGACAACGCGGTGAAGTACACCCCTGCGGGCGGGCGCATCGAGGTGCGGGTGGAGCGCGCCGCGGCGGCCGGGGGGCGGGGCGGGGAGGCGCGGGTGCTGGTGCGCGACAGCGGCATCGGCATCGCGCCGGGCGATCTGCCCTTCATCTTCGACCGCTTCTACCGCGCCGACAAGTCGCGCACCCGCTCGCACGCGGGCGAGGAGGGGTGCGGGCTGGGGCTGCCGATCGTGAAGTGGGTGGCCGAGACCCACGGCGGCTCGGTGGAGGTGGCCAGCGTGCCTGGGCAGGGCAGCAGCTTCATCGTGCATCTGCCGCTGGCGGGGGCGGCATGAGCGGCCCCGCCGGAGGCAACGGCCATCGCCGCAACGGGCACCGCCCGCGGGCGGGCGGGCGGGCGCGCTGGCAGGTGCGGGTGGTGGTGCCGGGGCTGCCGCTGCAGTCCTGCTCGGTGCTGCTCAGCGGTTCGGGGGGCGAACAGATCCTGGTGGACACCGGCTTTCCGCAGCACGACGCGCTGCTGCTCGAGGGCTTGCAGCGCGCCGGGCTGCGGGCGGACGACATCACCGGCGTGATCAACACCCACTATCACCTCGACCACTTCGGCGGCAACTTTCTCTTCCCGCGCGCCTGGGTCTACGGGTCCCAGCGGGACTGCGACTGGGCGGTCTCCATTTACGAGAGCGTGAGCGGGGGCGAGACGCGGCGGGAGGTGTTCCGCACCTTTTATCCCGAGGCCACCGACGCCGAGTTCGACCGCATGGACGAGGCGCGGGTGCTGCAGTTGCTGAAGTGGATGTGGGACCCGGCTACGCTCGGCGACCTGGCCCGCTACCGCTGGTGGGAGCGGGAGGAGCTCGGCCTGCCGGGGCTGCGCGTCGTGCCCACGCCCGGCCACACCCCCGGCCATCTGGCGCTGGCGGTGGAGGGGATCGAGGGCCCCTACCTGATCGTGGGCGACGCGCGGCCGTTCGCCGAGGAAACGGCCGCCGGCTACGACATGCCGCCGCACTGTCACGCGAGGTTCCTCGAGTCGCGCAAGATCATTGACGGCTTCGAGGGCATCCTCATTCCCGGCCACGACGATCCGTTTTCCCAGACCCGCGAGGCTGTCACGCTAGGCGAACATCCATGAACCAGACTTCCGCTACCCCTCCCGCCGCG
Source organism: Acidobacteriota bacterium (assembly GCA_021823305.1). Taxonomy (GTDB): domain Bacteria; phylum Acidobacteriota; class Terriglobia; order Terriglobales; family SCQP01; genus SCQP01. Next base: position 2,548 of record JAKAOE010000056.1, on the reverse strand, counting down.
ACGCAGCGCGGCATCTCCACCCGCGTGGCGCAGTTCACCGAAAGCGTGATTCGCGAGATGACCCGGCTGGCGATGGAGTACGACGCGGTCAACCTGGCGCAGGGCTTCCCCGACTTCCCCGCGCCCGACTTCATCAAGGAAGCCGCGGTGCGGGCCGTCCGCGACGACATCAACCAGTACGCGGTCACCTGGGGCGACCCCGAGTTGCGGGCCGCGATCGCGGAGAAGTACCGCCGCTGGTACGGCATGGAGGTCGGCGACCGCCACGTCACCGTATGCTGCGGCTCGACCGAGGCGATGATCTCCACCCTGATCGCGGTGCTCAACCCCGGCGACGAGACGGTGGTGTTCGAGCCCTTCTACGAGAACTACGGCCCCGACTCCATCCTCAGCGGCGCCGCGCCGCGCTTCGTCACACTGCGCCCCTCGGCCGGCGGCTGGAGCTTCGACCGCGCCGAGCTCGCCGCCGCCTTCAATCCCAACACCCGCGCCATCATCGTCAACACCCCCAACAACCCCACCGGCAAGGTTTTCACCCGCGCCGAGCTGGAGTTCATCCGCGACCTATGCGTGGAGTGGGACTGCCTGGCGATCACCGACGAAATCTACGAGCACATCGTCTACGACGGCCGCGAGCATATCCCCATGGCCACGATCGCGGGCATGGCGGAGCGCACCATCACCATCAGCGGCATCTCCAAGACCTTCAGCGTCACCGGCTGGCGCGTGGGCTGGGCGCTGTCGCCGGAGCGGCTGGCGGGCGGGATCCGCAAGGTGCACGACTTCCTCACCGTGGGCGCGCCCGCGCCGCTGCAGATCGCCGCCGCCCACGCGCTCAACACCGGCGACGACTACTGCCGCCGCCTGGGCGCGGACTACGCGGCGCGCCGCGCCAGGACGATTCCGGCGCTGCAGCGCGCCGGCTTCCCCTGCGCTTCGCCCGAGGGCGCCTACTACGTGCGCAGCGATGGGACCCCGTTCCTCGGCCTCTGCCCGGGGGAGGAGTTCGCGCGCTGGCTGGTGCGCGAGATCGGCGTCGCCACCGTGCCCGGCTCCAGCTTCTACCACGACCCGGCGCGGGGCGCGGCGCAGACCCGGTTTTGCTTCTCCAAGACCGACGCCACGCTGGACGCCGCGGTGGCCCGCCTGGCGCGGCTGCGACTTTAGCGGCCCGCCTCAGTGCGCTTCCGAGGAGACGATGTCGACCTCGTTCGCCTCGGCCAGCAGGTAGGCGACCGGCATGTAGTAGAAGCCCGCATCGCCGGTGCAGGTGCCCCAACTGTTCTTGATGATGAAGTAGCCGCCGCCCGCGCCCGGCGGCGCCGCCGGCAGCACGCCCGCCAAATCCTGGTTGGAGACGTAGCCGATGACGTGCACCTCGTGTCCGCCGATCGAGGTCTTGAGGTCGGCGGCGTCGTAAGGCACATAGCCGACCGACGCGCCCTGGAACTCCTGGGTGACGTTGAAGCCGAGCAGCACCGCGTTGTTGAACGCCAGCCCGAGGATCATGTAGTCGAAGGTCAGGTTCGGGTTGGCCGCGTTCCAGACGTTGCTGACGCTGACGGCATGGTAGGGCGAGCGCGCGCCCGGCAGCGATGCCGCCAGGAAGCCGCAGAGCGTCGGGAAACCAGCGATCGGCTGGATGCAGTACTCCGGCGCCTGGGGCGCGGTATCGGAGCAGCCCGGCTCCGAGCCGGGATAGCCGGTGCAGGTGTTGATGTAGGTGTTGATCGGCTCGCTGAGGGAGGGGTTGTAGTCCCACTGGTTCTCGTAGGCGAACGCGTAGTTGTGCGTCGCGGCGGCGTTCAGATCGCCCCAGGAGGAGCCGCTGTCGTGCAACAGGTCGGGCGAGTTCGGCTCCCAGAACAGCTTGACGTTTTCCTGCAAATCCTGCTCGTTGAGGTTGACGAACACGCCGGTGTCGCGCGCCACCAACTCCTCCATCGCCGAGGTGGCGGCGAAGATGTGGCAGGTGCCGCGGTGACCCTGGTTCTTGATGCAGGAGATCAGGTTCTTGCTGAGGAAATTGAAGTTGGCGTAGATGCCTTGCGGCGAGGCGGTCAGGCAGTGCGCCGACTCGGTCTGGTCGCCCCAAGTCAGGTTGGCGTCGAGGGCGTTGTCGTTGCCCATGTCGGCGCTGCAGGCGACCGGCTGGTTGCTCGGCGCGGGCGGCGGCAGCAGCGCGACGATCTGTTGGGTGAGCGCGGCGAGCGCACCCACCGCATGCTGAATGGTGGCGAGCGGGGCGCCGCGCAGCGAGGTCGGCGTGGGCAGGCCGGCGCAGGCGCCGCCGGCGGCGGTGAGGCCGGTGTCGGAAGGCTGGCAGAGGGAGGCCGGGAGCTGGTTGTAGAACGTGGTGTAGAGCTGCAGTTGCGCCGCCGGCAGGCTGAGCTGGCGGATCGAGTCGGCCAGCATCCCCAGTTGGCTCGCCTTGCCCAGCAGCACCTCGGTCTGGCGCTGGCCGTTGGCGTTGATGAAGCTGAGCGGGTAGCCGTCGGCGATCGGAGGCGTCCTGCGCCCGTCGCGGTCGCCGTCGGCGTCGGCGCGG
>JAKAOE010000055.1 GCA_021823305.1 Acidobacteriota bacterium | reverse complement strand
TTGGGGGAGGCGGCGACGGTGGCCGGCCGCAGCAGGTAGAAGTAGGCCAGGTTGATGCCGGCGTAGAACAGGAACACCACGCCGATGCCGTACACCATGGCGCGCGGAATCGAACGCGCCGGGTCGCGGATCTCGCTGCCCGCCAGGGTCAGGTCGCTCCAGCCGTCGTAGGCCCAGAGCGCGGCCACCAGCGCGGCGGCGAACCCGCCCGCACCCGCCGGACCGGGCAGGCTCTGGCGCAGGTGCGCCCAACTGCCGTGCCCCCAGCCGAAGGCGGCCACGGTCAGCACCGCGACCAGCGCCAGCTTCAGCCCGGTGAAGACCGCCTGCACCTGCCCGCCCTGGCGCACGCCGAAGTAATTGATGACGCTCACCAGCGCGATCACACCCGCGCCCACCAGGTGCTCGCCGGTGAGCGGGCTCCAGCCGAGCAGCGGGCGCGCCAGCGCCGGCCAGATCGAGCGCGCGGCCAGCGCGAAGCCCGCCCCGATGGTCGCCACCGAGGCCGGGCGCACAATCCAGAACATGCCCCAGCCGAACAAGAACCCCCACAGCGGCCCCAGGCCGTCGCGCATGTAGACGTACTCGCCGCCCGCCATGGGGCGCAACGCGCCCAACTCGGCGTAGGCCAGCGCTCCCGCCAGCGACAGGAAACCGCCGACCAGCCACACCAGCAGGATCCAGCCCACGGTGTGCACCGCGCGGATCATGTCGCTGGAGACGAAGAAGATTCCGGTCCCGATGAGCGTGCCCACCACCATGGCCACGCTCTGCAGCGGGCCGAGGGCGCGCACCAAGCCGTCGGGCGCGGCGGCGTCGGGAGCGGGGGAAGCGGGGCGGGAGGCGCTCATGCGAGGTTTCCGGCTAGGCCGATTCCCGCTGCGCCCGCCGCGGCGGGAGCTGCGGCCGGCTCAGCCAACTGATACCATACCCCACCGCGAACGTGACCACGGTGCCCGCCACCACGAACCAGGTGAACGCCACCCCGAGCCGCGACAGCACCAGCGTGACCGCGATGCCGACCGCCATGCCCCCGATCGCGCCCCACTCGGTGGCGCGTTTGGTCAGCGTCGCCAGCAGGAACATGCCCAGCAGCCCGCTGAAGGGGTAGGAGAGGATCGCCAGCCCCGACTCCAGCACCGAGCGCGAATGGCGGCTGGCGTACGCCACCAGCCCCATCACCAGCATCCAGAAGACCGTCGCCAGGCGCGACATCCAGAGATAATGGCGCTCGCTCCGCCCCGGGGCAAACCAGGGGCGGTAGAAATCCAAGATCGTGCTCGAGCTGAGCGCGTTCAGCGCGGCGCTCAGGTTCGACATCGAGGCCGCGAGCACCGCGGCCAGCACCAGACCCGCCAGCCCCGCCGGCAGATGGCCGGCCACGTATTGCGGATAGAGCCGGTCGTAGCGGCCGAACGCGCCCGCCGCCTCCGGCAGCGGATGGAGCTGAGCGTAGGCGAACAGCGCCACGCCGATCACCAGGAAGAGCGCGAACTGGAGCACGATCACGATCCAACTGGAGAGCAGCGCCCAGACGCTCTCACGCTGACTGCGCGCCGCCAGCAGGCGCTGCACCATGAGCTGGTCGGTGCCGTGGGTGGCCATGGTGAGGAACGCGCCGCCGCACAGGCCCGACCAGAAGGTGTAGGTCCGGGTCCAGGAGAAGCCGAAGTGGAAGATGCGGAGCTTGTTGCCGTGCGCCGCCGCCGTGGCCGCCACCGTGGCCCAACCGCCCGGCACTTCGCGCAGCAGCAGCACCAGGCTGAGCACCGCGCCGGCGACGTAGATGCAGATCTGCATGAAGTCGGTCCACACCACCGCGCGCAAGCCGCCGGCGAAGGTGTAGAGCAGCGTCAGGGCGGCGATCAGCATGAGCACTTCGGCCGGCGTCCAGGGCAGGCGCCAGCCGGGAGGCAGCGCCGCCAGGATGACGCCGATCACAATCGCCACGGCGTAGACGCGCACGCCCTCGGCCAGCGACCGGCCCACCAGGAAGATCAGACCGGCCGCGGTTTTGGCGCGGCTGCCGAAGCGCTGTTGGATGAGCTGGTAGGCGGTGGCGAGGCGCCCGCGGAAGTAGGCCGGAATCAGGATCAGGCTGATCAGGATGCGGGCGATGAGGTAGCCGAAGACGAGCTGCAGGAACCCGAGGTCGCCGGCGAAGCCCAGGCCGGGCGTGCTGATGATGGTCAGCACGCTGGTTTCGGCGGCGACGATGGAGAAGGAGATCGCCCACCAGGGAAGCTGGCCGTCGGCGAGGAAGTAATCGCGCAGCGAGGGGTTGGGCCGCCGCAGCCACACGCCGAAGAGCGTGATCGCGGCCAGGTAGAGCGCCAGCACCCAGAGATCGAGCGGGTGCAGCATTACGGCCGGCCTCCCGCCAGCGCCCGCGCCAGGGTGAGGGCGCCGGCAATGGCGTCGGCTTGCGGAGGCAACAAGGGATGCGGCCAGGCGCGCGCCAGTTCGGCGCGCAGCGCCGCGAACTCGAGCATGCCGCCCATGGCGTAGGCGGTGGGGGTGGTCCAGGCGAGCTGGCGCGCGCAGGCCGCCAGCAGGGCGGCCAGATCGCGGCCGGCCTGGGCCAGCAGCGGCGCCAGGCGCTCGGCGGGCAGGGCGGCCAGCGCCGGAACCAGGCCGGCGAAGTTGCCGTCCGGCGGCGGCGGAGCCAGGCCGGCGGCCACGGCCTCCCGCCCGAGCCAATCCGCGCTGCCGGGATCGCGGCCGGGCCCGGCGCCGCCGGCGCGCGCGGCGCGGCCGCCATAGCGTCCCCAGGCGATGGAGCCGGTACCGGCGATCACCACGATGCCATCCGCCCCGCCAGCGGCGCCCAGGAGCGAGATTTCGGCGTCGGTGAGGACGCGCACGCGCGCCTGCGGGAGCATGCGCTGCAGCATCGTGGTGTAGGCGGCCGCGTTCGCCCCGCGAGCCGCCGAAGCGAAGCCGCCGACGACCGCGGCGCAATCCGCCGGCGCGGCCCCGGCCGCCGCCAGCGCCGCCGCCAGGCCGCGCTCCAGTTCGGCTTCGACTTCCGCGCGCGGCCGCCGGCTCAGGCTGCTGCCGCCTGCCCGCACCCGCGCCAACTCCGCTCCCGCCGTGGTGGCCACGGCGATTTCGGTTTTGGTGCCGCCGCCATCCAGACCCACGAGCACGGCCATGGCGGTAAGGATACAGGAACCGGCCAGGACCTCCTAGAGAGGCGCAGCTCTTCCGCCACCGATACCGTCAGGCCATGCAGGCCGGCCTTGCTGGTCGCGTAGGCCGCAGCCCCCCGGGACCGGGTTGTGGCCGGCGAGCGAGGCGATGTTGATGATTTGCCCGCCATGCGCGGCGATCATCGCCGGCGCGGCGGCGCGAATGGCGAAGTAGACGGCGCGCAGGTTGGTCTCCATCATCTCCGCCCAGGCTTCCGGCGGCATCTCGTGCAGGGGTGTGCCAAAGTGCCCAATGCCGGCGTTGTTGACCAACAAATCCAAGCGTCCGTAGGCCTGGATCACGCCAGCGATCAATGCTTCGACCTGGCTCAGAGAGCGGACATCGGTGGGCCAAGCGCGCGTCGTCCCGCCGCGGGCCTGGATCTTATGCTCGCGCCGGGCCGGGGCCCCGGTGGCCCCAGCCCGGCGCTGCGCCTCACCGGGGCCGCGCCTGCTCGCTTCCGGCGGGCGGCCGACCGGCGTAATTGCGCGGGCTTCCGGCGACTGCTTTGCCCGCAGGCAAGGGGCGCGGCTCCGGCGAAGCGACTTGCCCTTGGAGCGGGATTTCTGCCATAGTTGCGACCAGCGGGGGAATCGGGCATCCAAAGTCCAAGGGAAAAATTTGGACGCTTGGGACGCTCTCATATTCTATAATCCTGCCTTTGAAACGACCACGTTGAAGGAGATCGCATGAAGCTGTCCACCACATCCGCCGTAGTTGTGCTCCTGGGGTTCTCCGGGTGGGCGGCAGTTCCCGCCGCACCGGCACCAGCCGCGAGCGCCTATTTCCAGGCGAGTTGCCCCACTCCCGCCGCGCCACCAGCGAAGATGGGCTGGAAGCACGGCATTGCCGAGTACAACGACTTCAACGCCGCCGCCAAGGCGGGCGCCAACCCCAGCCAGCAGGCGCAGTTGGCCGCCACGTTCGTGCAGAAGTACCCCGATTCCGACTATAAGAATCAAGCCCTGCAGATGGAGATGGCGGCGCAAGCCAAGATTCCCAGCCAGCAAGCGGCGGCGGTGAAGACCGCCGAGAAGCTCATCCAGTCGCCCGGCGTCACCGCCGCGCAACTGATGCCGGCCTACACCATCGTCGCCTTCCTCGATCCCACGCTGGTACAGGCGAACGATCCCAATCTGGCGTCGAAGATGGCCACGCTGACGCAGGCCGCCACCTGCGGCCGGCAATTGCTGGCGTCGGTGCCGGCGGCGCAGCGGCCGACCTACGACGGCATCCTGACCAAGGCGCTGGGCTTCGCCCAGTACAACAGCAAGGATTACTCGGAGGCGGTGGCCACGCTGACCCGGGCGGCGAAGCTGGATCCCAGGGATCCGCTGCCGTTCTACTGGATGGGCATCGCCCTGGTGACGCAGCCGAGCCCGGACTACAGCGCCGGCATCTTCAATCTCGCCAAGGCCTCGGTTTTGGCGCCGACCACCGAAGCCTTCTCCAGCTACCTCAACACCGTCTACACCAAGTACCACGGCTCGACCGAGGGCCTGTCGCAGGTGACCGCCGCGGCGCAAGCCAACGACACGCCGCCGGCGGGCTTCACGGTGCTGTCCAAGGTGGACCTGGAAAACGCCGCCGCGATGGCCAAGTACAAGGCCGAGGTGGAAGCGGCCAAGAACGCGCTGCCCGACCCCAACAGCTTCGCCGGCATCGTGGCGCGGCTGAAGCGCGCCGACCTCGCCGCGGGCGAGTGGAAGCAGGTCAAGGGGCAGGGGTACGAGCTCAAGGGCGTGGCGACTTCGGTGGCGACCAAAGCGGTCGAGGTCGCGATTCCGACCACGACCGGGGCGGCGGGCACGGTGCCGAACCTGCGCGTGCTGCTGGCGGCGCCGCTTTCGCCCACCAAGCGGCCCAAGGTCGGGCAGACGATCACGGTCAAGGGCGTGGTGATCGCCTTCCGCCCCAATCCGCCCAATGCCAACGAGCCCTTCCTCATCACCATGAACGAGGGCAGCGTCGAGGGCTATCTGCCGGCGGCGCCGAAAGCACAATAGCGGCGGGCGCTAGCAGGCGCGGGGCGATCTGGCCATCGCCTCAGCGCCAGCGGAAGCTCTCACCGGTGACCTGGTTGGAGCCGTCGATGGTGATATAGGCGCCCATGGCCGGGCGCAGCAGTCCCACGGCGTAGCGCATGTCGGTGATCTGCACCTGCGAGCCGTTGCCGCGCTGCTCGACCTGCACGTAGGGATAGCGGGCGTACCACTGCATGATGCCGCCGTAGGCGGTGGCCTCGGCCATGCGCGCCGCCAGCGTCTCGCGCGGCTTGATGTAGCTGCGGATGGGGAGCACGCGGCCGTAGTTCTCGTTCCAGGGCGAGGTGACGCTGGCGACCAGATAGTTGCGGGGCAGATCCACCACGGCCTGCCACGCGAACGGGGTTGAGCGGTTGGGCAGCGCCGACCAGCCGTAGGCCAACTGGCCGTCGTACATGCCGGCGAAGTAGGGATCGTTGAGCAGGTCGAGCGCCTGCGCGTGCTGTTTCGCCCGCAGCCCGATCCAGCCCGCCACCAGGGCCAGGGCGATGACCGCGCTCACGCGGTGCGGGTTGCGCACCTTGCGCGAGCGCACCTCGCTGGTGATCAGCGTCAGCAGCATGGGGAAGCCCAGCGCCACGATCAGGATGATCCAGATCCAGGGGTCGAAGCGCGGCTCGAGGTCGAGCGCGTACCAGCGCTCGCTGAAGGGCGCGAACAGGCGCACGCCGTAGATGTTGGTCCAGTCGAGGAAGATGTGGCTGGCCACGCCGGTGGCGCCGAGCAGCGCCGCGATCCACCATGGCGGCGGCGCCTGCCCGCGCCGGCGCGTGAACCAACGCAGCCCGCAGGCGACCAGCAGCGCCCACACCGGCAGCATCACAAGCGAATGGAGGATGCCGCGGTGGTACTCGATGTAGCGGATGCCGGGCCAACTGTAGAGCAGGTCCAGGTCGGGCAGATTGACCGCGATCACCAGCGCGGTGGTGGCGTAGGCCACGCGGCGCTTGAAGAATACCCGCGACAGCGCCACCCCCATCAGCGAATGGGTGAGATTGTCCATCGGTTGCAGAGCAGCATACCATTGAGGGCAGGATGAGCGTGTCCGAAGCAGCCCCCAAATTGGCGGAGCGGTACGATTTATACGCCGAGTTGGCGCGCCGCGGCATCCGCCTGACGCGGCAGCGCCGCGTCCTGGTGGAAACCATCCAGAACGCCAGCCGCCACCTCGACGCCGAGAGCCTGTGGCGCCAGGCGCGCGCGCGGGACGCGAGCATCAACCTGGCCACGGTTTACCGCACGCTCGGGATGCTGAAAAAGCTCGGACTGGTGGATGAACTCGATCTTATGCACCTGGAGGGCGAGAAGCACTACTACGAGGTCAGCCGCGCCCGCGCCCACCTTCACCTCGCCTGCTTCGGCTGCGGCCGGATCGAGGAGTACCAGACCGAGGCCTTCGAGCGCCTGCGGCAGCAGGTGGAGGAGGCCTGCGGGTTCGCCATCCAGACCGGCCGGCTCGAGTTCGGCGGCCGCTGCCGCCACTGCCGCGCATGAGCGGGGCCACGCCAGCGGAGCTGGAGCGGCTGCGGAACCGGATCCGCCGCCACGAGCGCCTCTACTACGTCGAGGACAAGCCCGAGATCAGCGACGCCGACTTCGACGCGCTGATGGCCCGCCTCGCCGCGCTCGAGCGCGAGCACCCGGAATGGATCACGCCCGACTCGCCCACGCAGCGCGTGGGGGGCGAGCCCCGCGCCGGCCTGGCCAAGGCGGCGCACAGTTCGCCCATGCTCAGCCTGGACAACGCCTACAGCCAGGGCGAGCTGGCCGATTTCGACCGCCGGGTGCGCGAGGGCCTGGGGACGGAGACGGTGGCCTACGTCGCCGAGCTCAAGTTCGACGGGCTCAGCATGGCGCTGCATTACGAAGGCGGGCGCTTCGTGCGCGGGCTCACCCGGGGCGACGGCGAAACCGGCGAGGTGGTGACGGAAAACCTGCGCACGCTGCGCTCCATCCCGCTGGCGGTGGGCGGCGCGGAGCGCGCCGCCGTCGGCCTGCCGGCGGCCTTCGAGGTGCGGGGCGAGGTGCTGATGCCGCGGGCGGCCTTCCAGCGGCTCAACCAGGAGCGCGAGGAGGAAGGCGAAGCGCGCTTCGCCAACCCGCGCAACGCCGCCGCGGGGGCGGTGCGCGTGCTCGACGCCCGCATCACCGCCTCGCGCCGGCTCGACTTCTACGCCTACGGCCTGCTGGCGGAGGGGCAGGCGCTGCTCGGCAGCCAGGCGGCGACGCTGACCGCGCTCGCCCAAGCCGGCTTCAAGGTGGGGCGCTGGCGCGCCTGCGCCGGCCTGGCCGCGGCCTGGGAGTTCGTAGGCGAGTGCGAGCGCAAGCGCGAAACCCTCCCGTTTGAGATCGACGGCGTGGTGCTCAAGGTGGACGAAGAGGCGCTGCGGCAGAAGCTCGGCGCCACCAGCAAGTTTCCGCGCTGGGCGGTGGCCTACAAGTACGCCGCGCGCCAGGCGGTGACGCGCGTCAACGACATCGTCATGTCGGTGGGCCGCACCGGCGCGCTCACGCCCACCGCCTGGCTGGAGCCGGTGGCGGTGGGCGGGGTGACGGTGAGCCGCTCGACGCTGCACAACCTGGACGAGATCGAGCGCCTGGGGGTGCGCATCGGCGACAGCGTGCGGATCGAGCGCAGCGGGGACGTGATTCCCAAGGTGCTCGAAGTGGTCCAGGATCTGCCGCGCGGGCCGGAGCCGTACCGGGCGCCGACGCACTGCCCGGTGTGCGGCAGCGGCGTGCACCGCGAGCCGGGCGAGGTCATCCTGCGCTGCGTCAACCCGAACTGCCCGGCGCAGCTGCAGCAGTCGCTGCACCACTTCGCGCGGCGCGGCGTGATGAACATCGCCGGCCTGGGCCCCGCCCTGATCGAACAGCTCACCCAAACCAAAATGGTGCGGGACCTCGCCGACCTGTACGAGAAGCTCGACGTCGAGCGCCTGGCCGGGCTGGAGCGCATGGGGGAGAAGTCGGCGCAGAATTTGGCGCGGGAGATTGATAAGAGCCGCGGCAACCCGCTCTGGCGGCTGATCTACGGGCTCGGCATCCGCTTCGTGGGCGAGCGCACGGCGGAGCTGCTGGCCGAGCGCTTCGGCTCGATGGAGGCGCTGATGCGGGCGCCGGAAGGCGAGCTGGAGCAGGTGGAGGAGGTGGGACCGCGCATCGCCGCCTCCATCCGCATCTTCTTCAGCGAGGCCGCCAACCGCGACCTGGTGCGCCGGCTGCGCGCCGCCG
>JAKAOE010000054.1 GCA_021823305.1 Acidobacteriota bacterium | reverse complement strand
TGCATCCGCTGGCGGTGGCGTCGGTGCTGGCGGAGATGGAGATGGATACGGTGTGCATCGCCGCCGGCCTGCTGCACGACGCGGTGGAGGACACGCCCGCGACCAGCGAGCAGGTCGCCCGCGAGTTCGGTCCGATCGTGGCCCACCTGGTGGAAGGCGTGACCAAGATGGACCGGCTGGACCTGCAGGGGCCGGCGCAGACGGACGCGCGGCAGGCGGAGAGCGTGCGCAAGATGCTGCTGGCGATGGTGGACGACATCCGCGTCATCCTGATCAAGCTGGCGGACCGGTTGCACAACATGCGGACGCTGCAGCATCTGCCGCCGGAGCGGCAGCGGGCGATCGCCCGCGAGACCATGGACATCTACGCGCCACTGGCGCACCGGCTGGGCATGGGCAAGATGCGCGGCGAGCTGGAAGACCTGGCCTTCTGCTATCTCGAGCCGGAGGTGTACCGGCGCATCCAGGCGGCGGTGGACAGCCGGCGCGCGGGCGGGGAAGAGTTTCTGCAGCAGGTGCAGGTGCGGGTGCGGACGGCGCTTGCCGAGCACGAGATTCCGGCGCGGCTGGAGGGGCGGATCAAGCGAATTTACAGCATCTACCAGAAACTCGAGCGGCAGCGGATCGACGTGGACCAGGTCTACGACCTGCTGGCGCTGCGCATCATCACCGGTTCGGTCAAGGACTGTTACGCGGTGCTGGGGGTGATCCATAGCGTGTGGCGGCCGGTGCCGGGGCGGATCAAGGATTTCATCGCGACGCCGCGGCCGAACATGTACCGCAGCCTGCACACATCGGTGATTGACGCGAGCGGACAGCCGTTTGAAGTGCAGATCCGGACGGCGGAGATGCACCGCATGGCGGAGGAGGGGATCGCAGCGCACTGGAAGTACAAGGACGGCGCGCTGGCGCCGACGGCCGACGACGAACGCATCCTCTGGCTGCGGCGGCTGGTGGAGTGGCAGCGGGACATCGCCGACCCGGCCGAGTTCCTGGCGATGCTGAAGGTGGACTTGGCGCCGGAGGAGATCTACGCGTTCACGCCCAAGGGGCGCATCCTGGCGCTGGGCAGGGAAGCGTGTCCGGTGGACTTCGCCTACGCGGTGCACACCGAGGTGGGCCACCGGTGCGTGGGCGCGCGGGTGAACGGGCGGATCGTTCCGCTGCGCTATCACATTCAAAACGGCGACATCGTGGAGGTCCTGACGCAGTCGGGGCATACGCCCAGCCGGAACTGGCTGTCGTTCGTGAAGACGTCGCGGGCGCGGCAGAAGATCCGGCATTGGCTGAACGTTCACGAGCGCGAGCGGGCCACCGAGATCGGGCGGCGGGTGCTGGAACGTGAAGCGCCGCGCGTCGGGCTGGTGGCGAAGCAGATCCAGGAGGCGGAACTGGAGCGGGCCGGGGCGGAGTTGGGATTCGCCAAGGCGGAGGAGATCTACGCCGCCCTCGGCTACGGCAAGATTTCCGCGCGCCAACTGCTGGCGAAACTGCTGCCGCCGGGGAAGCGTACCCCGGAGCAAATCCGGCGCTTCCGGACCTTGCGGCGGCCGGCGAGCGAGCGGATGCCGAGCCCCATCCTGGTCCGCGGGTTCACCGACCTGATGGTGTACCGGGCGGCCTGCTGCACGCCGCTGCCGGGCGAGCCCATCGTCGGCTACATCAGCCGGGGCAAGGGCGTGGGCGTGCATGCCGCGACCTGCGCCAACGTACAGAACCTGCTCTACGAAGCCGACCGGCGGATCGACGTGGCCTGGGCGCCGTCGGCGCGGGAGCCGGGCGAGGTGAAGCTGCAGATTTACACCGACGACAGCGCCGGGATGCTGAACGCGATCACCGCGGTGATCTCCGAGCAAGGCGGCAACATCCGCAACATCGGCGTGCGCACCGCGGCCGGCCAGGCGGTGGTGGAGCTGAGCGTGGACGTCGCCGACGCGCCGGCGCTGGAGCAGATCATGGCCCGGCTGAAGCGCATCCGCGGCCTGCACGCCATCGAGCGGGTGCAGGGCGGCAAAGCCCGGGACAAAGGGTGATACGCTAGCGGCATGTCACGCGAGACGGTCGCAACTCCGCACGCGCCCGGCGCCATCGGACCTTATGTGCAGGCGGTGCGCGCCGGCGGTTTCCTGTTTCTTTCCGGGCAAGTGCCGCTCGATCCCGCGACCGGCGCGCTGCTCAACGATCCCGACATCGGGCACCAAACGGAGCGGGCGCTGCGCAATCTGCAAGCGGTGCTGGAGGCGGCGGGCAGCGGCCTGGCCAAGACGGTGAAGACAACCGTTTACCTGGCGGACCTGAACGACTTCGCGGCCATGAACGCCGCCTACGCCAAGTTCTTTCCGCACGATCCGCCGGCGCGCTCGACGGTGGAAGTAAGCCGGCTGCCGCGCGGCGCGCGGGTCGAGATCGACCTGATCGCGCTGGCGTAACGGGCTAAGCGGAGGCAACGGCGCGCTTGACGGCGGGACGGCGGAGGGCCTTGACCACGCGGCCGCTTTTAATGCAGTCCGTGCACAGGCGCGCTTTCACCGTGCCGCCATCCGGACGCTGGATGCGGGCGCTTTGCAGGTTCACGTCCCAACGCCGTTTGGTGACGTTGTGGGCGTGGCTGATGCGGTTGCCGAACTTCGGCCCCTTGCCACATAAATCGCAGACGCGTGCCATAGCCTTCCTTTCGGGCCTAAACTTAAAGTATACCGGAACGGGAGGGGGTCGCCCATGAACCCGCGCATCGGCGATATCACCGACGATTATTGCACCCGTTGCCACCGGATGACGAACCACAGTGTGGCGGCGATGGTGGGCGAACATGTGGCCAGCGTCAGTTGCCGGACGTGCGGTTTTCAGCATGATTACCGGGGCGGCAAGGCGCCCGCACGCTCGAGCAAGACCAAACCCAGCGCTTTTGACCAGGTTCTGGCGGGGATCGTGGGCGAAATGCCGAAATCCGCAGCGGAACCCAAGCCGCGCCGGAAGCGCTGACGGCGATGCCGCCGGCCACCGACGCCGCGCTGGCGGAAGGCGTAGCCGCGCCCGACAGCCCGGCTGTGCTGGCGCTGGTGGCGGCCTTTCTCGCCAGTCCGCTGGGCCGGGCCGAGTTGGGGCGGCTGCGGTTCCATCGCGACCCGGCGGAACTGGAACGGCTGCAGCGGCGATGGAGCGAGGCGCGCACCTGGCTGGAGCGGCGGGGTGGATTCGGATTCGGCGGACTGACGGATCCGGAAGAGCTGGCGCAACGCGCGCGGGCCTCGGCGGCTGGGTTGGAAGGCGTCGAGTTGGCGCGCATCGCCGGGTTCCTGGAGGCGGCGGCTAAACTGCGCGAGCGTTTGTTGGCCCCCGACGAAGCCGCCGCCGGCGGGCGCGAGTTGTGGCCGGAGCTGGCGGAGCTGGCGGACGACCTGCCGGAGCTGGCCGGCCTGCGGCGCGCGCTGCGCGCCGCACTGCGTCCGGACGGGGAACTGGACGACAACGCGAGCCCGGAGCTGGCGCGGCTGCGGCGGCAACGGGCGCGGCAGCGGCAGGCGCTGGAAGAGCTGATGGCGGAGCAGATGCGCAAGCTCAGCGGCGAGGGCGTGCTGCAGGAAGATCTGATCACCATGCGCAACCAGCGCTATGTGCTGCCGGTGCGGGCCGAGTTGCGGCGGCGGGCGGCGGGACTGGTGCAAGGCGCAAGCTCGAGCGGGCAGACGGTGTTCGTCGAGCCGATGGAAGCGGTGGAACTCAACAACGAGCAAGTCCGCCTGCAGGACGCGGAAGCAGCGGAGGCGCGGCGCATTCTGCAGGAGCTTTCGCAGCAAGTGGCGGCCGCCGGCGGCGAGCTTGCCATGGCGGCCAAGCTGTGCGGCGCGATCGAACTGGAGGCGGCAAAGGCGCGGTTCGCGCAGGCCTACGGCGGCGTGAGAGCGGAATTTACCAGCGAGCCGGCGACCCTGGCACTGCGCGAGGCCTGCCACCCCCTGTTGCTGGCGGCCCGGCGCGAGCACCCGGAGCGGACGGTTGTGCCGCTGACTCTGGAACTGGAGCGACAGCGGATCCTGGTGGTCAGCGGCCCGAACACCGGTGGCAAGACCGTGGTGCTGAAAACGGTGGCGGTGGCGGCCTGGATGGGACAGTGCGGGTTGCCGGTGTGCGCGCAAGCCGCGCGGCTGCCGGTGTTTACGGCGATTCACGCCGATATCGGCGACGTGCAATCCATCCAGCGAAGCCTGAGCACGTTTTCCAGCCATCTGCTGCGGATTCGCGAGGTGCTGGCGGCGGCCGACGACGCCAGCCTGATCCTGCTGGACGAGCTGGGAACGGCGACGAACGCGGCCGAGGGCGCGGCGCTGGCGACGGAGGTGGCCGCGTGGCTGCTGGAGCGGCGGGCATGGACGCTGATCTCCACGCATCACGATGCGCTGAAGGCGTGGGCGGCCGGGCACGCCGAAGGCGTGAGGAACGGCTCGGTGGCGCTCGACGCCGAGACCCTGGCGCCGACCTACCAGTTCCGGATGGGCGTGCCGGGAATTTCCGCAGGCCTGGAGATGGCGCAACGGCTGGGCCTGCCCACCGCGATCGTGGCCGGCGCGCGGCAACGGCTGGGCGCCGGCGAACGCGAGGCGGCACAGTATCTGCAGAAACTGCAGGAGCAACTGGCGGCGGCCGACGCGAAGCTGGCCGACGCCGAGCAGCGCGAGCACGCGGTGGCAGCGCGGGAGCGGGCGGCGGCGGCGCACGACCGCGCCTACCTCGAAAAGCAGATGACGGCGCTGCGCCACGACATGGAACGGCGGGTGGCGGCGCTCGCCGGCGCGGCGGAAAAGCAGTGGCGGCGCGAGCTGGAGGCGCTAGGAGCGGACTTCACGGCGGCACAGAAGAAAAAGGCGGTGCTGGCGGAAGCGCGGATGAAGCGCGAGCGGGAGGAGATGGTGCGCGAGGCGCTGCCGGAGCTGCAACCGCCGGCCGAACCGGGCGCGGTGCGCGCGCCGGCGGCGGGCGAGTGGGTGCGGCTGCGCGACTCGCGCACGCCGGCGCAGGTGGTGCGCCGCGTCGCCGGCGACCTGTACGAAGTGGCGGCCGGCGCGCTGCGGCTGCAGGTGGCCGCTGGCGAGATCGCGGAGATTCTGCCGGGACGGGACAGCAAGCCGCGGCCGGCGGCGCTGGATGCTTCGGTGGCGGCGATCGTCGAGCTCAACCTGATCGGGCTGCGCGCCGATGAAGCGCGTGAGCGGCTGGAACGCTTTCTGGACCGGGCCATACTGCAGGAGGCGGCGCAGGTGCGCATCGTGCATGGCGCCGGGTTCGGCGTGCTGCGCAAGACGGTGAGCGAAGAGTTGCGGCAACACCCGGCGGTGGCGAAGTTCTACCATCCGCCCCAGAATCAAGGCGGGCAAGGGGTGACGATTGCGGAGCTGAAATAGCCCGCCGGCGTACACTTGAGCTTGGGCCCAGCCCGGACGGAGGGATGGGTGAGCGGTTGAAACCGGCAGTCTTGAAAACTGTTGCGCCTGCAAGGGCGCCGGGGGTTCGAATCCCTCTCCCTCCGCCACTTCAGAACAGAACTGCGAACGCCGGGCGCAGCCGATTTTACGCCGGCCGCGGCGGTCAGGGTCTGAAGCAGATTGGTCTTTGAGCCGATGATCCGGACTTCGCGATCCGCGACCTCGACGCGCTGGGCAAGCGCGCGGAGATGGTCGCGGCGGTAACCGCCGCCGTCGATCCTGATGCGCTCGCGTGCCGTCCTGGCGAAGCTCTGGACCATTTCCGGCGTGATGGATTGCTGGGCTGACGACTCCAGCATCGCGGCGGCACGCGCGGCGTCGGCTTGCGCCTGGTCGCGGATCGCCTTGAGACTTGCGACGCGCTCCTTCAGCGCCGGATCGTCGAGATCGGCGACGCCGGCCTCGATGGCGTCATAGAGGCGCCTGAGCCGCAAATCGGTCTCGGCTGCGCGCTTGTTCAGCTCGGCGATGTGTTCGCGACGCTGCTCGGCGAGTTCTCGCCGGCGGTCAAGCACGGACGCCAGGACTTCCTCAAGCCGTTCCGGCTGGAGCAAGCGATCGGCGATGTGCTCGGCAACAAGGTTGTCCAGCTTCTCCATCGGGATCGAGCGGCCCTTGCATCCGGTCTCACCCTGCCGGGCTTTGATCGAACAAGTGTAGTAGCGATACCGCCCTCCCTTTCCGGTCCTGAGCGTCATGGCGCCGCCGCAGTCGGCGCAGAAGCAGATGCCGGTAAGGAGGGTCGGGCCGCTTACGACACGTGCCGGCGTGACCTTGGGGTCGCGGGAACGCAGATGCGCCTGCACGGCGTCGAAAGTCGCCTGATCGATCAGTGGCGGCACTTCAACCGCAACGATCTCGCTTATGGGCTTTAGCGCCTTGTTCTTGGCGCGCTTGTTGAACTCGTGCCGACCGACATAAGTCGGCCGCGTCAGGATGCGGTGGACCTGGCCGATGCCCCCAGCGCCCGCCGTCGCGGGTGAAGATGCGATGCTGGTTGAGATAGGACGCGACGTTCTTGACGCCCATCGGGCCACAGGTGCCATCGCCTTCGAGGGCAAGGCGATAGATCAGCCGAATCGTGTCCGCGTGGAGCGGATCGATTTCCAGCTTCTTCTTGGTCTTCGCGCCGCGCTGCTCGGCCGCGACGACGCGGTAGCCGATCGGCGGCAGGGAGCCGTTCCAGAAGCCTTGCCGCGCATTCTCCTTCAAGGCGCGCAAGACGTGCTTGGCGTTCTCCTTCGACTGGTATTCGTCGAACAGCGCCATGATTTGCCGCATCATGACGTGCATCGGATCGTCACCCATTTCCTGGGTGATCGAGATGAGCCGCACGCCGTTCTTCGCCAGCCTGCGGACGTAGAACTCCAGTTCGAAGTGGTCGCGGAAGAAGCGCGAGAAGCTGTGAACGATGACGATATCGAAGGGAGAAGGCTTCGACGTGCCCGCCTCGATCATCCGCTGGAACTCGGGCCGGCGGTCATTCGTGGCGGATGCGCCCGGCTCGACATAGGTCTCGACGAGCTGATAGCCGCGTGCGGCGCAGTAGGCTTCACCCTGCCGCTTCTGATCGGGAATCGAGACATCGTGCTCGGCCTGCCGCGCCGTCGAGACGCGCAGATACAAGGCGGCGGCACGGTCATTGCGATTGTCCTCTCAGATCATCGGTGCGGCCCGAACAACTCGTCAAACAGATCGCCGAACCATGCCTCGAACACGTCGAGCTCGGCGTCGCTGATCGGCACGCTTTCTGGCCAATCGTCCGTGACGGTCCATGTCGACAGGTCGTGCTTCGCCGGCCGACCGATGCGAGGCCAAGGCTCGGTCGGAATGTAAAGGTCGACGGGCAAGATGCCCAGGCTGGTGTGTCGTCGAGGCATCCCGACAGGATCGCGCCGTGCTTCGCCGGGGTGAACGGCCGATCTCTATCCCGTAGCACCCTTCCTCCTCCCGGCCGTCCAGTGTCGTTGGCGGATGGCGGTTTCCACATTGATATAATTGACGTTTTCCTCGAAGCGTATGGCACGGGTCGTCTGGTGGATGGCCAAATAGCTCAATCATTCCAATCCACTGCGTGCGCCGGATGGCGTGCCTTTTCCCTTGCCGTCCTGATTAGCCTGATGGACAGGCGCTTTGAACCAGTATTCTCGGTCCTGCCCAAACCATCTGTCGCAAAGATGACCGGATACGTCGCGATCCAGGACGCGCTTTGAGCTGCCAGGATTGACCCCGAGTTGTGCGAGCAGCGCGTACGAGGCTTGATAATATTCGAGGTGATATCCGAGGGAAAAAGGATCCTCCTTGGTACCATCTCCTGAATAATCAACACTTGGCACAAACGCTTCTTTGAAATGGCCGAACACCTGTTGGGCGATCCTGTCTGTCGTCGCCGCCGACGCGCCTCCAAAGGCAGCGGCATGCTCCATCCGGACCGATGCGATGGCCGCCGCCGACAAGTGATCCATCTCCTCATCCCAGTTGGAGAGGCGCTCCAACACGAGTAATCCTACGCGACGCGCAGATGTTGTCGTTTCCGCAGCGCCTAGCAGCAAGTCAATGCCTCGGCACGATCGGGAATGCATTGCAGCGGAGGATAGAGCGTATAGCTTGCGGAATCGGTCATCCCCCGGGAATGCCGCTTTCACGATGTTCCCGAGATTGAGCCAGGCGACGCGCACGCCGCCTTGCTCGGTCATGATCCAAGCCCGCCGCTCTTCTTTGGTTTCCCTCCCTTGTCCAGCCAAAAAATTCGCAAGGGCGGTCTCGGCCTGTCGGGCTGGCTGGGGAAGCGTCGCGGTCGCCTGGGCTTGAGAGGCCACAGCGTCCAAGGACGCCCCGATTTGATTCGGGAGCCAGACGGCAAGCGCTCGATGCTCGATCAAGGAGCGAACGCATAGGAATGCGGCTAGACTGTTTCCTTGCACTACTTGCCGCACAAGCTGCGCTTTGAAAGCCGCAGCCTTTGCTTGGTCGATCAGCATTGCTAGCTGAAGCGAAAGTGCATTGAAGCGCAACCATCGGACCTGATCGGTCGTATCAGGG
>JAKAOE010000053.1 GCA_021823305.1 Acidobacteriota bacterium | reverse complement strand
GATCTAGGTCGAAGCCAGGGCCGATGGCATTGTCTTCCGCGCCGGCGCCGTCCACCCACAGCAGCCGGAACTTTGGGAAATCCGTCGATGCCAGTCTGTCCCCCTGCACCCCCAAGCCGGGCGAAGCCAGCAGCCCGGCCACAAAGCTCCATGCCGCCGGCAGATTCCACGGCTTCCGCATAACCCGCGGATGCGTGGTGACGCGCAGGAATTCATACAGAATCGGCCAGGTTGTGAACCAGGCGTCGGTCCGCCCGCGTTGGCGCTCGAGCCAATCGTGGCATCGAGTATGGAAAGGCGAATCCCGGTCGGCAGCGTAGACCAGTATGTTGGTGTCCACCACCAACATCACTGCCCGTCCATCGCATGGTAGAGCGCGTCGCGGTCCGCGACGTCCACCAACGTGCCGCCACTGCCAAAGGTGGGGAGAGCGGGGAGCGCGACCGCTTTCTTCGAGCCACGGAACAGCAGGCGCAGGGCAGACTCCACCATCTCGGACATGGTGCGCTGTTGGCGCGCGGCCTCGCGCCGGAGCTGCGCCATGATGGCGTCGTCGATGCGCAGGGTCGTCTTCATATGGCTGAGCGTACTACAGATGCGGGAATACGGCGCCGCAGGGCCGGCTAGCGCGGGCCTGAGACGATCGCGGAATCCGCCGCCGCCATCGCGGCCCGCTGGCTCCGGGTGCTTGCGGACGGCGAAAACACGAGCTGGATGCTGTAGAGCGCACCGTACTGCATCCACCAGATGTTCGCGGGGGCGCAGGACCCACCGCAGCTCATGGGCCGGAAAAAGCCGCGTGCTCAACTGGGCAGTCGCGCCGCGCTGGCCCCGTCCAGCACCTTCCTGGCGGGCGGCCGTGCCTTTCGGGGGCTTCCTTTTTTACTCGCGGTGGCGCGCGGAGGGTGCGAGCTTGACTATTTGGCGGCGCGGCATTGACTGACTTTCGAGTTGGCAGGACCCGTGAGATAATTTTCGTGTTCGCGTTTTCTTCGGGAGGCTTGCTATGGCGCGCACGTCGAGGCGGGTGGCAGAGGTGGCCGCTAGGCTGATGCATTCCAGGCGCAGGAAGGCGCGCGAGGTTGCGGCGTCGGATTTGCGTCAGCGTGAGGGATCCAGGCGGCGGTGCGGCAGGCGGGGGTAGCGCCGTAGCCTGCCCCGAGAGCGGCGGGCCGAGTGGGCCCGCGGGCCCCGGGTCCCCCCGGGGAACCGCGCACGGCCCGGTGTGGTTGATGCTGCTCAGCTCAGCTCAGCTCAGCGCGTGGATGGCGAGTTCGCCGGCGCCGAGGAAGGCGATTAGGCTTTGCTCCAGGTTCACCGCCATCGAGTGGTAGCCGAGGGAGACTTGCGCCTCGCCGATCAGCTTGAGGTCGCTGGTGCGCCAGAGGCGGAGGCGGTTGAAGTTGTCTTCGGCGTCTTCCTTCATGCAGGCGAAATATTCCGAGCCCAGGCCGAAGGCCAGCACCGGCAGGGTGTTGGCTTCGAGCGGGGCGAGGTTGGCCTCGACTCCGGTTTCGACGTCCACCAGCGAGACGTGGCGCTCGTTGTTCTTGAAGTCCACCAGCTCGAGCGCCAGCAGCCTGCCGTCGGGCGAGAGCGCGTGCACGCCGGCGCCGATGCCCAAGTCCAGGTTGCCGCGCTCCTTGCCGGCGCGGTCAAGCCGCAACAGCCGGAACTTGCGGAACACCAGGTCGGCGCCCTCCACCTGCTGCACCGCCCCCGCGGCGTCGCGCCCGAAGCAGACGAAGCCGCCGTCCGCGGCGCAGGCCAGCCCGCGCACCGCCAGCGGCGGCAGCGCGACCTCGGAGAGCGCCGCGCCCGTCTCCAGCGTCGCACCGGAGAGCACCGCGCCGTCGTTCCAGTAGAGCGCCGTCGGCTCGCCCGCGCCGGCCGCGAAGGCGCACGTTTCCACCGGCGCCGCGGCTTCCGCCGTCCAGTGCAGCTTGCCGGTGGCGGCGTGAAACAGGCTCACGCGGCCGCGCGTCGCCGGATGGTTGTCGCCCACGTTGGCGGCGGCGATGTAGCGGCCGTCGGGGCTGTAACGCAGCCCGGCGAGGAACTCGGGATAGTCGAACTCGGCCTTCAGCGCGCCGGTCTCGACGCCGTAGGTGCGGAACGACTTGTGGCCAACCGCGATCTCGCTGCCGTCGGGCGAGAAGGCCAGGCGGGTGAGCAGAAACTCCTCCACCGGGAAGGAGCGAACGGGCTCGAGGCTTATCATGCGCGCGTCACTCGCGCCACGGCGACGCCGTCGCGCAGCGGGAGGATGACCGGCTCCAGGCGCTTATCGGCGTAGAGCAGGCGGTTGAACTCCGCCATCGCGGCGGTCTCCGGCGTCTCCGCAGGATGAGCCACCAGGCCGCGCCAGAGCACGTTGTCGGCGACCAGCAGGCCGCCGGGCCGGATGCGGCCGACGGCGCGGCGCAGCGCCGCGGCGTACTGGTCCTTGTTCAGATCGAGGAACACGATGTCGAACTCGCCCGGCGTGGCGTCGAACAGCGCCAGCGCCTCGCCCTGCAGGATACGGACACGGGCCTCGACGCCGGCGCGGCGGAAGTAGCCCGCCGCCTCGCGCGCGTTGTCCGCGCTGCTGTCGGTGTAGAACACCTCGCCGCCCGCGCCCACCGCCTGCGCCCACCAGAGGGTCGAGTAGCCGATCGCCGAGCCCAGCTCGAACACGCGCTTGGCGCCGCACAGCTCCGCCAGCAGGCGGAACACACGCGCCACCGCCGGGCCGACGATGGGGATCTTGCGCGCCGCGGCCTGGCGCTCCATCTCCTCCAGCACCGGGCCGCTGGGCGGCAGGATAGCGTAGAGATAATTCTCGACGTCCTGGTCGGTAATCACAGCGTCTGTCCCGGCTGCAGCTCGAGCACCTCGCAGGGTACGCCCAGCTCCGACAGGCGGCGCTTCAACTCGGCCGGCGTGCCGCTGAGCGCCGGGAAGGTGCCAAAGTGCATCGGGATGACCGCCCCCACCCCCAGCAGCCGGCAGGCGTACGCCGCCTCGAGCGGCCCCATGGTGTAGAAGCCGCCGATCGGCAGCAGCGCCACGTCCGGGCGGTAGATCTCGCCGATCAGCTTCATGTCGCCGAACACCGCGGTGTCACCGGCGTGGTAGACGCGCAGCCCTTCGGCGAACTCGATCACCAGCCCCGCCGGTTCGCCCAGATAGAGCGACACGCCGTCCTGCTCCATGCTGCTGGAGTGGTCGGCGTGCACCATGGTCACCTTCGCGCCCGCGATCGCCACCGTGCCACCCTTGCCCATGCCCACCAACTGGGCGGCCGGCACGCCCCGCCCCGCCAGGTATTGGCCCACTTCGTAATTGCCCAGCACCCTGGGTTGGCCGCGCCGCGCCAGCGCCACCGTATCGCCGATGTGGTCGCCGTGGCCGTGCGTGAGCAGGATCGCGTCCAGCGCGGCGGGGTTCTTTTCGCTCTCCGGGCACTTCGGGTTCTGGCTGAGAAAGGGATCGATGTAGAAGGTCTTGCCGCCCGAGCGGATGCGGAAGGCCGCATGGCCGAGCCAGGTGATCTGCACGCCTTTGGTTGGGAACATGGCTCCTCTACCTCAAATATAGTCCGCCGTTGACGTCGAGCGTCTGGCCGGTGATGTAGCTCGCGCTCTCGCCCGCCAGAAAACGCACCGCCGCCGCCACCTCCTCCGCCGTGCCGATGCGGCCCAGCGGAATGTGTTCCAGCAGCCGTTCGCCGGCCTTTTCCCCCAGGTTGGCGGTCATCGCGGTGGCGATGTAGCCGGGCGCGACCGCGTTCACCGTGATCTGGCGCGAGGCCACTTCCAACGCCAGCGACTTGGTCAGCCCGATCAGCCCCGCCTTGGCGGCCACGTAGTTCGCCTGCCCGGGGTTGCCCGACTCGGCGACCACGCTGGCGATGTTGACGATCCGTCCCCAGCGCTGCCGCACCATGCCGGGCAGCACCGCCTGGATGGCGACGAAGGCCGCGGTCAAGTTGGTGGCCAGCACCGCGTCCCAGTCCTCGCGCTTCATGCGCAGCGCGAGCTGGTCGCGCGTGATGCCGGCGTTGTTGACCAGAATGTCGAGCGAGCCGAAGTGCTTTTGCGCCTGCTGCACCGCGGCCTTGAGCTCGGCATCCTGGGTGACGTCAACGGCCAGCGGCAGCGCCTCGCCGCCGGCGGCCGCGATCTCGGCCGCCAGCGCGTCGAGCTTGTCCTTCTGGCGCGCCGCCAGCGCCAGCTTGACGCCGTCGGCGGCCAGCGCCAGCGCCACCGCGCGTCCAATGCCCTGCGACGCGCCGGTGACTAACGCGACCCGCGCGGAGAGCTGTGCGCTCATGGCTGGACTCCTCGGGTCCGGCTTGTTGCCGGACCCGACATCGAACGGGGGGCGGGGGCCGCGCCGGGCGCGGACCGCGTCAACGCGACCCGCGCGGAGAGCTGTGCGCTCATGGCTGGACTCCTCGGGTCCGGCTTGTTGCCGGACCCGACGTCGAATGGGAGGCGGGAGCCGCGCCGGGCGTGGGCCGCGTCAACGCCGCGCGCGCCATGCGTCCACCGCCTTGTCGAGCGAAGCCATGTCTTCCACGTTGACGCAGACCGCGGCGCGGTCCACGCGCTTGAGCAGGCCGCTGAGCACGCGACCGGGGCCGACCTCGATGAACAGCGTCACCCCGCGCCGCAGCAGTTCGCGCATCGAGCGCTCCCACTGCACCGGCGCGGTCACCTGGCGGATGAGCGCGTCGCGCGCCTCCTCCGCCCCCTCGATCAGCTCGGCGTCCACGTTGGTCACGAGCGGCAGGTTGAGCTCGGAGAAGAACGTGTTCCACAGGTCCCACTGCAGCGTCTCCTGGGCCGGCGCCATCAGGCTGCAATGGAAGGGCGCGCTCACCGGCAGCGGGACCGCCCTGCCGCCGCGGGCCGCGGCCAGGACGCAGGCGCGCTCCACCGCCGCCTTATGGCCGGCGATGACGATCTGGCCGGGGGCGTTGAAGTTGGCCGGCGAGCAGACCTCGCCTTCAGCCGCCTCGCGGCAAATCGCCTCGACCGCACCGCCGTCCAGCCCGAGCAGCGCCGCCATCGCGCCGGCACCCGCCGGCACCGCCTCCTGCATCAGCTCGCCCCGCCGCCGCACCACCTTGACCGCGTCCTTGAACTCCATGCCGCCGGCGGCGACCAGCGCCGAGTACTCGCCCAGGCTGTGCCCGGCGACGTAGTCCGGCGTCACCCCCGCTTCCGCCAGCGCGTGCGCCGCCGCGAGCGACACCGTCAGCACCGCCGGCTGGGTGTTGGCGGTGAGCGTCAGCTCCGCCTCCGGACCGGCGAAGCAGAGCCGGCTCAGCGGCTCGCCCAGCGCCTGGTCGGCGGCGGCGAACACCGCCGCCGCGGCCGGTATCCGGGCCGCCAGCTCTTGGCCCATGCCCGCGTACTGCGAGCCTTGGCCGGGGAAGAGAAACGCAGTTTGCCCCATAGTGGAAAATTTACGGCTGCGCCGCCGGCTGGCCGATGCGGCTCAAGCGGGTCTCGATCTCCCGGTTGACCTGCCGCGAGGCGGACTCGGCCGCAACGCGGATGGCGTTCTTGATCGCCTTGGCGTTGCTGCGCCCATGGCAGATGATGACGATGCCGCGCACCCCCAGCAGCGGCGCGCCGCCGTACTCGCTGTAGTCCAGCCGCTTCTTGAACGCCGCGAACGCCGGCCGCGCCAGCAGGTACCCCAGCCGGCTGGGCAGCGACGAGCTGAGCAGCTCGCGCAGCAGCCCGCGGATGGTCTCCACCAGCCCCTCGCTGATCTTCAGCGCGACGTTGCCGACGAAGCCGTCGCAGACGATCACCTCGACGTCGCCCTGGAAGATGTCGCGCCCCTCGACGTTGCCGATGAAATTGAGCGGCAACTGGCGCAGCAGCGCGAACGCCTCGCGCGTCAGGTCGTTGCCCTTGATCTCCTCTTCCCCGATCGACAACAGGCCGACGCGTGGGCCCGCGCCCTGCGCCGCCCCGCGCTCGCCCAGCACCACGCGGTAGTAGATCTCGCCCATCACCGCGAACTGCTCGAGGTGCTCGGGCCGGCAGTCCACATTGGCCCCCACGTCGATCAGGATCGCCGCCCGCCCGCCGGCGGTGGGGATCACGGTGGCCAGCGCCGGCCGCTGCACCCCCGCCAGGCTGCCCAGCATCAGCTTGCTGGTCGCCATCACCGCCCCGGTGTTGCCCGCGCTCACCAGCCCGGCGGCCTGGCCATTTTTCACCAGCCGCGCGCACACGTGCACCGAGGAGTTGCGCTTGGTGCGCACCGCCCGCACCGCCTTGTCCTCCATGGTGATGACTTCGGTGGCGGGCACGATCTCGATGTTGGCGCGCTGCGCGGGCGGGTAGGCGTCGAGCGCCGCGCGCAGCTTGGGCTCCAGCCCCACCAGCAGCACCTTCACCCCCAGCTCGCGCGCCGCCGCGACCGCGCCCTCGATCTCGGGGGCGGGCGCACTGTCGCTCCCCATAGCGTCCAGGGCGATGGTGGGAAAAGGCATAGGCGCGGGCAGCCGGGCGGCTGCCGCTCCCGCCCCGGCGCGATGGCTTGGCTTACTTCTCCTTGACGGCGAAGACTTCGCGGTCTTTATAGTAGCCGCACTTGGGGCAGGCGCGATGCGGCAGCTTGCGCTCGTGGCAATTGGGGCACTCGGCGAGCGAGGCCGCGGTCAGGTGGTCGTGCGCCCGGCGGGTGCTGGTGCGCTGCTTGGAATGGCGGCGTTTGGGATTGGGCATGAAAGATTCCGTTCTGCGATCGGGCTACGGCCCCGGCTTGCGCAGCGTTTTCAGCGCGCTCCAGCGGTCGTCGGCCGCCGGCGCGCAACTGCAGGGGCCCTGGTTGAGGTTGGCGCCGCACTTCGGGCACAACCCGCGGCAGTCGGGGCGGCAGAGCGGCTGCATCGGCAGCGCCAGCAGGATCTGCTCCCGCGCCACCTCCGCCACGTCCACCCCCCCGCCGGCGAAAAAACCCACCTCGGTGTCGGCGGTGTGGATCTCCACTTCGGCGCTCTCGCCGATCACCGACTCGGGCTGGTAGAGCAAATCCAGGTCGCGGTCCACGGTCATCGGAATCGGCTCCAGGCAGCGCGCGCACGCCGGCGCGATGTCGCCGTGCAGGTGCCCGCGCAGCCGCAGGCCCTCGCCCGCCAGCCGCGCCTCGCCCTGGAACCGCAGCTCGCCCGCCACCTCCGGCAAGGCGGCCAGCTCGGCTGCGTTCCGGCCCGCCGTCCAGCGCAAATCGAACGGCACCGGATGCAGCCGCGCCACTTGCACTTCGATGAGCACGTCCATTCCTCTGGTGGGCGCCATAGGACTCGAACCTATGACCTCCGCCGTGTGAAGGCGGCGCTCTAACCAACTGAGCTAGGCGCCCGGCAAAACCGCTCCCATTGTAGCGCGCCGTCCGCGGACGGCGCCACGGCGCCGCCCGCGGACGCGCCGGCTACAGCTTCAGGAAGACGATGGCGAAGGTGTACAGCGCCAGCGACTCGATCAGCACCAGGCCGATGATGAACGAGGTGCGGATCTGCGCCGCCGCGCCGGGATTGCGCGCGATCCCTTCGGCCGCGCCCTTGGTCGCCATACCCTGGCCGATGCCGCACAGCCCGGCGGCGATGCCCATGGCGATGCCGCCGATCTTCAGCGTCGAGTAATTCGCCGGCGCCCCCTGGGCGAACAGCGGCGAGGAGAAGCAGAGCACGCTCAGCGTGCTGAGCAGGTACATGAGTTTGAGTCGCATACGGGTCCTTTGGTTCGGATCAAGGTTCCCGCCGGAGGTGGTTCCCGCCAGCGCTGGGGCGAGGCGGACTCACGCGGCGGGATGCTGCATGGCCAGGATCAGTGCTCCTCGGCGATCGCGCCGGCGAGATAGATCATGGTCAAAGCCACGAAAATGTACGCCTGCAGCAGCGCCACGAAGACGTGCAGCCCCATGAAGAGGATGCCCGCCACCGGAAACAGCGCCAGGAAGATCAAGGTGATCAATTCGCCGGCGAACATGTTGGCGTACAGGCGGACGCTGAGGGACAGGATGCGGGCGAAGTGGCTGATGATCTCGATCGGCAGCATCAGCGGCGCCAGCGCCGGAATCGGCCCGAGGAAGCTGCGGGCGTAGCGCAGCACGCCGTGCTTGCGCAGGCCCACGCCGTGGTAGTAGAAGAACGTGGCCAGCGCCAGCCCCACGGTCACCGTGATGTCGGCGGTCGGCGTCTCGAAGCCGGGGATCATGCCCATCAGGTTGCCCAGCAGGATGAAGAACGCCAGCGTGAACAGGTAGGGCAGAAACCGGCTGCCGCCGTGCCCGATCACCTCTTCGCTGTGCTCGCCGAGGCCCTGCCAGCTCACCTCCACCGCCTGCTGCAGCGTCCCGGGCTGGTCCACCGAGAGCCGCGCGCGCGCCAGCGCCGCCAGGATCATCAGGATCAGGGCGACCAGCACCTCCATCGCGAAGGTGTTGTTGATCGGCGCCTGGGGATGGGCCACGGCAACGTGCAGCGCGCCCAGCAGCGCGTCCACCGGACGGGCGAAGAGCGCGTTCAGAATGCGGGTAAACCAGAGTTGGTCCATGGCGAATTCGGTGTCTCAGACCCGCTTCCCGAGCAGGCGCAACCCCACCCCGATCGTGGCGGCGGGCACCGCGAACAGGCCCAGGATCAGCGGCATGACAGGCAGCAAGTGACTGATAAATATAGCATAAACCACGCCCGCCAACAAACCGAAGCGGGCCACGAAGCGCAGATCGGAA
>JAKAOE010000052.1:6904-8854 GCA_021823305.1 Acidobacteriota bacterium | reverse complement strand
GGCGAGGTGGGATTCGAGCGGCCGCAACTGCTCGACCACGCGGAAGAGGCGGTCGGTGAGGCGCTTGCGCGCCGGAGGGGTGAAGCTGAGCGAGCGGATCAGGCGCGAGAGCTCGACCAGGGCGCGGGACAACTGGTAGCGGCCGCGGCCGTTGCCGTTGCGCGGCATCGCCGCCAGCTTTTCCTCGAGCTGCTGGCTGCGCTTGAACAGCCCGGCCAGCGTGTCCATCTGGGCGAGCAACTCGCGGGTGCGCTTGTGCAGCACCTCCTCGGAGATCTCGTCCTCCTCGATGTCCACCGTGACGATTTCCTTGATGCCCTTTTCGCCGCGGCGCAGTTCCTCGCCCTGGGCGAGCAGGTCCTTGATCACGATGGGGGAGCGCGACAGCGCCTTCAGCACCCGCAACTGCCCGCGCTCGATGCGCTTGGCGATCTCGACCTCGCCCTCGCGGGTGAGCAGGGGCACGGTGCCCATTTCGCGCAAGTACATGCGCACCGGGTCGTTGGTCTTCTCCAGCGCGCCAGGGGTGAGGTCAAGGTCCAGTTCCTCCTCTTCCCCCGCCGGACGCTCGGGCTCGCCCTCCTCGATGGGTTCGACGCCGGGACGGCGGCCAAAACTGGTCAAGAGCTCGTCGAGATCGTCAGTGGAGTGCAAACTGGAGGGGAGCATTTCGCCCGATTCCTCTTCCGAGCGAAAGGTACGCTTCTTGCCGCCCTGTACCAGTTTGCTAATCTCGTCGAATTTGTCGTCAATCGCCAAGTTCACTCCTTCTCATGGCATCCCGCGGATGCCGGTCCGCCCCGCCGCAAGTGGTTTATTTTACAGCCGATATGGCTGGAAATCCAGGGCTACCCCGGTCCAGCCACGCCTGATTAGCTAGATGGTCGGTAAGAGCCCAAAGTTTCACCGGTTTCGGGCGTCCCAGGCGGCTTTTTCCCTTAACAGAGCTTCCAGCACCTCCCGGTCGCCGCTGGCGGCGGCCTGCTGAATACTGGCTTGCAACTTGCGTACCGTTTGCGCCCCGCGCCGCTCGCGCAGGGCCTCCAACGCCTCCTCCAGGGCGCCATCCACGCCCGATTCGCCGCCCAGGAGCACCTCCGCCAGCAGGTGCCGGTCGGCGGCCACCAGGCCGGCCGCCCATTCTTCCCATTCCGCCTCGGGGCGGGCGGCGGCGGCAGTGGTGAGCTGTTCCCACAGCGCCTCGGAGGCCAGCCCCTGGAGCAGGCCGTCGGCGGCCACGGCGGCCTCGATCTCCGCCCGGCGCAGCGGCTGCTCGGCCCAGGCGCGCAGCAGGACCCGCTCCGCCGACAGCAAGCCGGGGGCGGCGAGAGCGCGGGGGGAGAGTTGGGACTGGCGCTGGCGCGCCGCTTGCACCAACTGGCGGCTGATGAGCGGTTGGTCCAGGCCCAGCTGCGCGGCCAAGTTTTCGGCCAGCGACTGACGCAGGATGGGCTCATGGACGTGGCTGAGATAAGGAAGCAGATGGTTGACCGCGGCCAGTTTTCCCTCGCCCCGGCGCAGGTCGAACTGGCGCGCCGCGCGCGCCGCCAGGAAATCGAAAAACGACCGGCTCGCCTTCAGTGTCTGGGCGTAGGCTTCGCGCCCGCGGCGGCGAACAAAGAGGTCGGGATCGAGGCCAGGTTCGAGCGCCACCACCCGCATCTGAAACCCCTCCTCGAGCAGCAGCCCGATGCTGCGCTCGGCGGCGGCGGCGCCGGCGCTGTCGGGGTCGAAGTTGATCACCGCCTTCTTGCTCAGGCGCCCGAGCGGGGCGATTTGCGCCGACGTCAGCGCCGTGCCGCAGCTTGCCACTACGTTTTCGAAGCCGCCGAGAAACACCCGCAGGCAATCGAAGTAGCCTTCCACCAGGATGGTGTAGCCCAACTGGCGGATCGGGTCGCGCGCCAGATCCAGGTTGTAGAGCACGCGGCCCTTGGTGTAAAGCGGGTG
>JAKAOE010000052.1:0-6894 GCA_021823305.1 Acidobacteriota bacterium | reverse complement strand
TTGAGGTATTTGGGCGTGCGGCCGGCGGGGTCGGCCTCCAGGGCGCGCCCGCCGAAGGCGATCACGCGGCCGCGCTCGTCGCGGATGGGAAAGATCAGGCGGTGACGGAAGCGGTCATAGAGGCCGGGCCAATCCGCCGCCTCAGCCGCGGCTTCCCCGTCCCGGCCGACGCTTTCGCGCCGGAGCTGGCACAAGCCACCGCGCAAGGCCAGCCCGGGCGCGAAGCCCTGCGCCTGCAGCGCCAGCACCAAGCCGCGGCCGGACTCGGGGGCGTAGCCGAGCTGGAAGCGATCCCAGGCGGCGGGCGGAAGCTCGCGCTCCTGCAGATAGGCGCGCGCCCCGGCGCCGGCGGAGGCGCGCAACTGGACGGCGAAGTAGTCGGCCGCGGCGGCATGCAGGCGGAGCAGGTCGCGGCGCTCGCCGGCGTCGCCGGCGGACTCCTCCGCCGCGAAGCGCGGGACCGCCACGCCCAGCCGCTCGGCGACCATCTCGACCGCCTCGGAGAAGCCGACCTTGCGCAGCTCCACCAGGAACTGGAAGATGTCGCCGTGCGCATGGCAGCCGAAGCAGTAGTAGAACCGGCGCGCGGCGTGGACGTGGAACGAGGGCGTGCGCTCGGCGTGGAACGGGCACAAGCCGATGAAGCCGTTGCCGGCGAGCTTGAGCTTGACATATTCGCCGATCAGGGCGCCGATGTCGGCTTGTGCTTTGAGTTGATCCGAGAACTGCGACATCGCTGCTCCGGTTCCAGCCTACCGGAATCCGGCCCGGCCGCGGCTGTTATCATGAGACAACGCTGCCATGGCCTTGATCAAGCTATTGGCGGACCCGGAAGACGAGACGCTTCCGCCTCCGCCGCCTCTGCTGCGAGGCGCGGACTTCCCGATTGACGGCCTGCTGCTGGAGCTGGCGCACCAGCGCCGCCAGGCCAAGCGGCGCGAGGCCGGGCTGCTCTCGGTCATCGGCCACCTGCTCATCCTGCTGCTGATCCTGCTCAGCCCGAAACTGTTCCGGCAGGCGTACGTGCATCTGCCGCCGCAGACGCAGCCGCAGGAGCACGAACAATTGCAGTACCTGGAACTGCCGCGCGACCTGATCACCAAGCAGAAGCCGCTGCACGCGAAGGCGCTGAGCGACCGCAGCCGCAAGTTCGCGCATCCCGCGCCGCCGCGCGACAGCATCAGCGCGCCGGCCAACCGGCCCGCGCCGGTGCCGCGGCCGGCGACGCCGCCGCCCGGACCGGTGGCGCCGGCGCCGCGGCCCGCGCCGCCGCCGGCCGCGGCCAAGAGCGCGCCCCAGCCGGCGCCGCCCAAGCCCAAGGCCGACGCCGGGCTGCAGTTGGAGAACATCCCCAAGCCGCCGGCGCATCCCAATCTCAACCTCAGCCTGAATCCCGCCGATTCGCTGCAGCGCGCGATCGAGGGCGCGGCGCGGGCGCAGCTCAACCACGGGCAGAGCATGAGCGAGGTGGCGCCGCTGCCGCAGCCCGCAGGCAGCGGCTCGTCGGCGCCGGGCTCGACCGGCGCCGGGGTGCAGATTCTCACCGATACGCAAGGGGTGAACTTCAACCCCTACTTGCGGCGCATCATCGAGATCGTGCGCCGCAACTGGTACGCGGTGATGCCGGAGACGGTGTATCTGGGCACGCAGGGGCGGGTGGTGATCGTCTTCAACATCAACGCCAACGGCACCGTGCCGGGCATCCGCCCGGTGCGGCTGGCGCACACTGCCTCGCTCAACCAAGCGGCAGAGGCGTCGATCACGGCCTCCAACCCGTTTCCGCCGCTGCCGAGCGAGTTCCACGGCCCGTTCATCACGCTGGAGTTCTCCTTTTATTACAATCTGACCCCAGGAGGGCATTGATGGCGGGCATGCTGCGGCTGGGGTGGCAGGTGAGCAAAGGCAACCGGCTGCGGCCGTGGCGCAGCCCGTATCTGCGCTGGCGGATGGAGACCTACAGCGGGCTGGAGGCGGAGCACATCGGGGCGCGGCAGTTCTTCGGCTTTTTGTGGCGCGAACGCGGAGCGCTGGCGCGCTACGCGCGCTGGCGCTGGGAAATGGCGGGGGTGCGGCGGCACAGCCTGCACCCGGTGCAGTCGGCCGCGGCCGGCCCGCAGGAATGACGCCCGCGGCCCAGCTCTGGCCGGCGGCGGGATGGCCGGTGCTCGCGTTCCTGCTGGGCAGCATCCCCTTCGGCTACCTGCTCTGCCGCTTCGCCGCCGGCACCGACGTGCGCCGCACGGGCAGCGGCAACATCGGCGCCACCAACGTGCTGCGCACCGCCGGCAAAAAACTGGGGCTGCTGACGCTGTTGCTGGACGCGGGCAAGGGCTGGCTGGGACTGTGGCTGGCGCTGCGCTTCGCCGGCGGCTGGAGCCGGCCGGGGCTGCTGGCGACGGTGCTGCTGGCGGCGGTGGGGGGGCACCTGTTCAGCCCCTGGATGCGCTTCCGCGGCGGCAAGGGCGTGGCCACCGGGCTGGGCGCGTTCCTGGCGCTGGCGCCGGGGCCGCTGGCGGGGACGGCGGTGGTGTTCGCGCTGGTACTGGCGCGCTGGCGCTACGTGTCGCTGGCCTCGATCTGCGCCTGCGCCGCGCTGCCGCTGCTCCTGCTGCTGCCGCTGGGGCAGCCGCGGCCGCCGGCGGTGATGGAGGCGGCGGTGCTGGCCACCGCGGGGCTGATCATCCTGCGGCATCGCGCCAACCTGCAGCGGCTGCGCCAGGGCACCGAGGCCAAGCTGGGCGCGAAGGCGGCGGTGCACGCATGAGTTCCCTGCCCGGTTACGGCAAGCGCGCGGGCGTGCTCGGCGGCGGCAGCTGGGGCACGACGCTGGCGCTGGTGCTGGCGCGGCAGGGATACGCGGTCACGCTCTGGGTGTACGAGCGCGAGCTGGCGGAACGCATGCGGCGGGAGCGCGAAAACGCCGTCTTCCTGCCCGGCTTTTCCCTGCCCGCCAATCTACAGATCACCCCGGAGCTGGCCGAGGCCGCGGCGCCGCTGCTCATCGTGGCCACGCCCTCGCACGCGCTGCGCGCCGTGCTAGAGCGCTTCCGGCCGGCGCTGCCGCCGGCGGCGGAGGTGGTGCTGGCGACCAAGGGGCTCGAGGCCGGCACCTGCCTGCGGGTGTCGGAGGTGGCGGAGGAGGTGTTGGGCGGGGGCATCCGGCCACGGCTGGCGACGCTGAGCGGGCCCACGTTCGCGCGCGAAATCGCCGCCGGCGACCCGGCAGCGGTGGTGATCGCGGCGCGCGATGCGGCGCTGGCGCGCTCGCTGCAGCAGCGACTGGGCTCCGACCGGCTGCGCTTCTACACCAGCGCGGACGTGGTCGGGGTGGAGCTGGGGGCGGCGCTGAAGAACGTGATCGCCATCGCCAGCGGCATCTGCCAGGGCCTGGGCCTGGGCTCGAACACGCGCGCGGCGCTGATCGCGCGCGGGCTGGCGGAGATCTCGCGCTTGGCGGTAGCCGCCGGCGGACAGGCGGAAACCCTCGCCGGCCTCGCCGGACTGGGCGACCTGGTGCTCACCTGCACCGGCGAGTTGAGCCGCAACCGCGCCCTCGGCATCGCGCTCGGCCAGGGCCGCACGCTGGCGGAAGCGCAGGCGGCGACGCCCATGGTGGCCGAAGGCGTCGCCACCACCGCCGCCGGCGTGCAACTGGCGGCGCGCTGGGGGGTGGAGATGCCAATTCTGCGGCAGATGCACAAGGTGCTGTTCGAGCACCAAGCGCCGCGCCAGGCGCTGGCCGAGCTGATGCAGCGCCCGCCGCGGGCGGAAGGCACCGGGTGACACTCTACAGCACGGCGGCCGGGGTTACGGGGTGCCGCGACCGTGCGCGGTGGGCGGCAGGATGCCGTTGCGCCGCAGGTAGGCGGCCTGCTGGCTGTAATGGTCGTACCAGTCGCCGCTGAGGGCCAGCACCAACCCGGCGGCGCTCATTTTGTGGCCGCCGAAGAACATCACCTGCTTGCTCAGGTCGGCGTCGGTGAAGTTGGCCAGGGCGCTGGCGCAATAGGCCCAGGAGCGCTTGAGGTTGGCCACCAGCGCCGCCTTGGGCGAGGTCGGCTTCAGACTGTTGCGGGGGGCGGCGGCGGCGCCGGTGAGCCAGTGGCACATCATGTCGTTGGACTGCGCCACGTGCAGCACCAGGTGCCCGAAGGTCATCGAGCCGGCGGTGGGTTGGAAGCCGTACTTGGCCGCGGGCATGAGTTGCGCCGCCGCGGTCATGCGGCTGCTGGACATGCGCTCCTGATTGCGCAGCGCGTTGGCCATGGGATTGGACGCCTGGGCAGCGGCGGTGAACGCCAGCGCCAGGGCGCAGGCGGTGGTGCACAACAGAGATTTCATGCTGGGACTCCTCGCTGCGGACTGGGATTCAGACTGGTTTCGAGCGAGACAACTGTCTCTCTCATCCTAGCTCACTCGCGCCCGGGCACGGCCAGGAACCGCAGGCGGGCGAAGTATCGCTCCGCGAGGCGACGGTCGGCTTCGATCTGACGCTTCAGCGCCTCGGGCGAGTCGAACCGGCGCTCGTCGCGCAGGCGGCGCAGGAAGCGCAGCTCCAGGGGGACGGCGGGGCCGGCCGCCAGCAGCGACTCGGGCGGCGCCAAGACATGGGTTTCGACG
Source organism: Acidobacteriota bacterium (assembly GCA_021823305.1). Taxonomy (GTDB): domain Bacteria; phylum Acidobacteriota; class Terriglobia; order Terriglobales; family SCQP01; genus SCQP01. The sequence continues at coordinate 2,274 of JAKAOE010000052.1, read as the reverse complement.
GTCAGCGCGCCGCCCGCGCCGAAGGTGGGGCGGACGCCGACGTTGGTGAGCGCGGGCAGCCAGGCGGCGCCCGCGGCGCCCGCGCTCTCCAGGCGGACGCAAGTGAGGTAGACGCCGCGGCCGGGCAGCAGCTCCTCGTAGTGCTGCAGGTTGAGGGTGGGCACGGTGCGGGCGCGGCCCACGCCGCGGCCGGGGGCGGTGAGGCCGCGCACGGCGAAGGGGCGGCCGAGGAGGCGACGCGCCAAGGCCAGATCGCCGGCGGCGACGAGGGCGCGCACGCGCGAGCTGGAGACGGGCGCCCCGCCCACCCGCAACGGGGGATGCAGGCGCACGGCGAAACCCAGCTCGCGGCCCAGGGCCTCGAGCGTGGCGGCGTCACCCGCCTGGCGGCGGCCGAAGCGGAAAGCGTCGCCCTCGTGCACGGCGCGCGCCTTGAGCGCGCCGACCAGCACGCGCGCGGCGAACTCGCGCGGCGTCCAGAGCGAGAGGTCGCGGGAGAACGGCAGCAGCAGGAGCGCGTCCAAGCCGGCGGCGGCGAGCAAGCGCAGGCGCTCCGCGCCGGGCGAAATCAGCGGCGGGGCGGCGTCGGGGCGCAGGATGCGGCTGGGGTGGGGCTCGAAGGTCACCGCGACCGCGCTGCAACCCAGCGCGCGCGCCTCGGCGCGCACCGCGTCCAGGATCCGGCGGTGGGCGCGGTGCACGCCGTCGAAGTTTCCCACGCTGGCGACGCTGGCGGCGACGCCGGCGGCGGCCTCCTCCAGCGTGCGGAAGACGCGCATTTAGAGCTCGATCTCCAGCCGCAGGCCGTCGTAGGCGAGATGCACGCCGGGGGGCAGCCCGGCCTCGGTGGCGGCGTGGCCGAGTTCGTGCGCGATATGGGTGAAGTAGGCCCGGCGCGGCGCCAACTCGGCGACCACGTCGAGCGCGGCGGCGAGATGGAAGTGGGTGGGATGGGGGCGCAGGCGCAGGGCGTCCAGAATGAGCAGATCGAGGCCGCGCAGGCGGGCGCGCGCCGCCTCCGGGATGGCGCTGACGTCAGTGACGTAGGCATTGGGCCCGAAACGGAAGGCGAGCACCGGCAGCGCGCCGTGCAGCACCTCGAGCGGCTCGAAGGTCGCCCCGAACAGCTCCACCGGGCCTTGCAGCTCATGCGCCGCGATGCGCGGGATGGCGCTGGCGGTGTAGGTGGCGTCGAAGACGTACTGGAAGACGCGACGCAGATCGGCGAGGGTGGCGGCGCCGGCGTAGACCGGCAGCGGGTCGGGGCGGCCGAAGTTGAAGGGGCGGATGTCGTCCAGCCCGAGGATGTGATCGGCGTGGCTGTGGGTGTAGAGCACCGCGTCGAGCGAGGGGATGGCGGCGCGCAGCGCCTGGGCGCGGAAGTCGGGCGTGGTGTCAATCACCACGTTGTGGCCGCCGTAGCTCAGCCAGAGGCTGGGGCGCAGGCGGCGGTCGCGGGGATCGGAGGAGGTGCAGACCGGGCAGGTACAGCACAGCGTGGGCACGCCGGTGGAGGTGCCCGAACCCAGGATGACGGCCGTGCCGGTCAACGCCGGCGCGCGCCCGGCGGCGGCGGCAGGGTGGCCACGCGCTGGCTGGCGCGCTGCACCTCGCTGAAGCCCAGCCGCAGTTCGTAGAGCGCGCCACTGAGCAGGCGCTCTTCGCCCGGATCGAGGTTGCCCTTGGTCTTCTGCTGCAGCGCGGCCAATAATTCGATGGTTTCGCGCGCCCCTTCGAGGTCCACCTGGCCGCGCTGTCCGGGCTGCACCTCGGCGCCGAGCAGCATCAGGCCGCTCATGTAGAGCTGTTCGATCAGCGGCGCCAAGCTGGCGGCGGGCGGGGCAGCCGGCGGGGGCGGGGGCGCGGCCGGCGCGGCTTCGACCGGCTTGGCGCCGCCCTTGGGCGCCGCCTTGGCGGGCTCCGGCGGGCGCGCCGCCGACTCTTCAAACTCCGCCGCCTCCACCTCGGGGCGGCGCTCGCCGCTGCCGGTAAAATGCCGCCGGTCGCTGACCTTTAAACCCGATTCGGGATGGGATTCGCGCTCCGCCATAACTCCTGCCAGTATACAAAACGGCGGCGGGCTCAGGCGGAAGCCAGGCGGGCGTGGAGCTGGCGGATGTAGCTGTCGGTCATGCCGGCGAGATAATCGCAGATCACGCGCGTGGGCGCCGCCGCGGCGGCCTGCTCGCGGTAGGCGGGCGGCAGCAGCTCGGGGCGTTCGAGCAGCGCGGTGAACACCTCGGCGACCACGCGCTCGGCGCGCGCGGCCTCGTC
>JAKAOE010000051.1:5669-8900 GCA_021823305.1 Acidobacteriota bacterium | reverse complement strand
GCTCGACCGGGTCGTGATGCGCTCGCCGCGTTTCGACATCTACCGCCTCCCCGGCGGCGCCACCAACCTGCCCGAGCCGCAAGCGCCCTGGCAGCGGCGGGCGCAGGAGGCGCGCACGCTGTTTTCCCTCGGCGCGCGCGAGCTGGCGATCGTGAACGGCGAACTCGACCTCCAGGCCCGCTCAATTCCCTTCAACTTGCGAATGCGCGATCTCGCCCTCAGCCTCGCCGCCATCCGCGGCGGCTACGCCGGCCGGCTGAGCTTCTCCGCGCTCGATGACGGCCGCGGCCTCTGGCCGGCGGGCGTGGGCGCGGCGGCGCGCTTCACGCTCACGCCGCGCGCTCTCCAGCTCACCAGCCTCGCGCTCACCGGCCGCGGTCTGAATGCCAACCTCACCGCCACGCTGCGCGACTTCACCCGGCCGCGGATCGCCGGCCAGTACCGCATCCGCGCCGATCTCGCCCGCCTGCCCGCCGCGCTGCGCCGGCGCGTGCGCGGCGCCGCCGGCAGCGTGCACGCCCAGGGCGACTGGAACTGGTCCCAGTCCGGCTGGCGGCTCACCGGCGCCGCCGACGTCGCGCTCGCGGGCACGACCGGCGTCTGGTCCGGCCGCGCCGCCTGGAGCGCCTCGCCCGCCGGCCTCGACCTGACCCGCTTCGCGGTGCGGCGCGGCGGCGGGCAGGTGGCGCTCACCGCCCGCTACGCCGCCTGGCGCCATCTCAGCGTCTCCGGCCGTTTTGGCGGCGTGACCTTGGCGAGCCTGCCCGATCTGCTCGCCGCCGCCGGCCTGCGCTCGCGCTGGCTGGTGCTGCTGCCCCAATTCGACGCCACCGCCGCCGGGACGTTCCAGCTGCAGGGCGAGCGCGCGCCGCGCTTCCGGCCGCGTTTGGCCGCGCAGGTGCGGCTCGAGCCCGCGCCTCCGTCTGCCCGCGCCGTCGGCCTGCCGCTCAGCGGCGCGCTTGCCGCCCGCGCCGATTTCGCCGCCGCCACGCTGCAACTGCAGCGCCTCGAGCTGCGCGCTTCCGGCGCGCAGCTCACCGCCTCCGGCGCGCTCGCGCCCCAGGGCGCGGCGCTCCAGGTGCGCTTCGCTAGTCCCGTGCTGCAACGCCTGCGGCCGCTGGCCGCGGCCCTGGCCGCGATCACCCGCCTGCGCCTGGCGGCGTTCGGCGGTGCGGTGCGGTTCCAGGGTAGCCTGCACGGCGCGCTCGACGCGCCCACCGTCACCGGCCGCCTCGACCTGCAGCACGCCTACTGGGGCGCGCGCCGCGTGGATACACTCGCGCTCGCCGGCACGCTCACCCCGGGTACGCTCAACCTCACCCAGGCGGAGCTCCGCCTCGGCCGCGAGCAGGTGCGCGCCGCCGGCCTGATCTCGCTCCGCCGCTACCGCCTCGTGCCCGCCAGCCGCTTGCGCCTCACCGGCACGGTGCGGGGCGTCAGCCTGGCCAACGTCCAGGCGTGGGCAGGCGTCAGCTACCCGGTGAGCGGTACGCTCACCGCCTCCGCCTCCGCCGTCGGCACCTGGGCTCAGCCCCAGGCGCAGGGCCGGGTCGCGCTGCAGGACGCGCGCTGGCGCGGCCAGCCCGTCCGCGCCGTCACCGCCGACTGGCGCTTGCGCGGCGCCGAGTTCACCGCCCGCGACTTGGCGATCGAGCTGCCGCCGCCGGCCCGCGCGGCCGGGCCGGGGACCCGCATCACCGGCAGCTTGGCGCTCGGACTCAACAACCGTACCTACTCGCTCCATCTCGCCAGCGGCGGCGTCTCCCTCGGCGGCATCGCCGCGCTGCAGTCGCCGCGGCTCGCCATCCATGGCCAGGTGCGTTTTCAGCTCAATGGCAGCGGCGACTGGAACCAGCCGCAGGCCGAGTTGATCCTCACCACCGCCGGCCTGCGCAGCAATCAGGAGAGCTTGGGCGACGTCGGCGCCCGTCTGGTCGTCGGCCACGGCCAGGTCGAGTTTCACGTCGCCGACATCCTCACCAACGGCAGCTTCAACCTCAACGGCACCATCGCCGCCGCCGCGCCTTACCTCACCCACGCCCGCCTCGACCTGCGCGACTACGACTTTGACGCCTGGCTTGAGCGCTTCACCCCCGCCGATCTCACCGGCCACAGCCATGTCAGCGGCACCGCCACGCTCGACGGCCCGCTGGGCCAGCCCGACCGCTTGGCGGTGCGCGTCGCCCTCGACCCGGTCGAGCTCGCCTTGGGCGGGCTGGTGATCCACAATCAGGGCCCGGTGGTGATCGTGGCGGCGCAGCGCCGCCTCACGCTCGAACCTGCGCGCATCGTCGCCCCCGATACCGGCTTCACCCTCCAGGGCAGCGCCGCGCTCGGCCATGCGTTCGCGCCGCGCGACTTTCTGGGCGCGCTCACCGGCAGTCTCGACGGCCACATCAACTTGGCCCTGATCCACAGCCTGCACGCCGAGACCGTCTCCTCGGGCGAGATCGGCGTGCGGGCCTCGCTCGGCGGCACGCTGGCGCAGCCGCGCCTGCGCGGACAGGTGACCATCCGCAACGCCAGCCTGGCCGAAGCCGGACTGCCGCTCGCCTTCGACGACATTCAGGGCAATCTGGCGCTGAGCGGCCGGCGCGTGGACGTGCGCGCGCTCACCGCCCACACCGGCGGCGGCAACGTCGCCATCACCGGCTTCGCCGCCGATACTCCCGCCGGCGTCAACTTCGACCTCAGCGCCCGCGGGCAGAACATGCGCTTGCGCTACCAGGGCATCAGCGCCACCGGCGACCTGCAGTTGCGCCTCAGCGGCCAGCCCCGCAGCGCGCTGCTGGCGGGCTCGGCGCAGCTCAACCGCATCGGCCTCGACCCCAACTTCGACCTCGCCGTCTTCCTGGCCTCCTCGTCGCAGCCCGCCGCTCCGCCCAATCCCGACTCGGTGCTCAACCACGTCCGCCTCGACGTGCATCTCGTCACCGGCCCCCAGGTCGAGGTCGCCACTAACGTCGCGCGCTTGCAGTTGCAGGCCGATGTCCGCTTGCGCGGCACGCTCGCCCAGCCTTCGGTGATCGGCCGCGCCAGCGCCAGCGAGGGCCGCATCCTGTTCGCCGGAAACCAGTACCAGGTGACCAAGGCGCAGGTCCAGTTCGTCAATCCGTTCCAGATCGAGCCGTTGGTGGACGTCAGCCTCACCACCACGGTGCAACAGTACGACATCACGCTCAACATCGCCGGGCCGCCCGACAAGCTCGCCATCACTTACCGCAGCGATCC
>JAKAOE010000051.1:0-5659 GCA_021823305.1 Acidobacteriota bacterium | reverse complement strand
GATCCGCCGCTGGCCAGCGCCGACGTCATGTCGCTGCTCGCCACCGGCCAGACCACCCAGGCCGGCGCCAGCCTCGCCAATGAAGCCAGCAACTTCGCCCCCAGCGAGCAACTGCTCGGCCAGGCGCTCAATAATCTGGTTGCCAGCCGCCTGCACCGCCTCTTCGGCATCACCCAAGTCCAGGTCAACCCCGATACCGGCATGCTCGGCCCCACCGGCAGCGGCGGCACGGTGACGATCGAGCAGCAGGTCTCGCGCAACTTGAAACTCACCTACACCCAGAACCTCTCCAGCAGCAGCCAGGACATCATCCAGGTGGATTGGACCATCAGCCGATCCCTGGGCATCACCCTGAATCGCGACCAGTTCGGCCTGTATGGCCTGAAGTTCACCCTCCGCCAGCGCGCCCGCTAGACCGGGCCGGCGCGATTGGCCATCGCTATACTGGAGGGCAGGGCGCACGCCCGCACCCGGCATGTCCTACCGCTCGACTTCGCCGCCGTCCTACACCTTCAGCGTGCCCGGCTTTACGCGCGCGGTGAAGGTGCTGATCATCGTCACCTGCGCCGTTTTCGTGCTGCAGTACGTGGACCGCAGCCTCAACAATGTGCTGCTGACCTGGTTCGCGCTGGTCCCCAACCTGGTGGCGCTGGGCCAGGTCTGGCGCCTCGCCACCTACCTCTTCCTGCACGCCGGCTTCAGCCACCTCTTCTGGAACATGTTCGCGCTCTGGATGTTCGGTGTCTGGGTGGAAGAAGAGCTCGGCAGCCGCCGCCTGTACCAGCTTTACTTCGTTTGCGGCATCGGCGGCGGCATTGTGGACGTGGTGGCGCATTTCCTGCTGCGCCCCAACCTGCTCACCTACACCATCGGCGCCTCCGGCGCGATTTACGGCATTCTGCTGGCGTGCGCGGTGCTGTTCCCCGACCGGCCGGTGTTCCTGCTGCTGCCGCCGGTGACGGTCAAGGTGAAGTGGCTGGTGCTGTTCTACGGCGTGCTCGAGTTCCTCTTCACGCTGCACGGCGCCGGCGGCGACGGCATCGCCCACTTCGCCCATCTCGGCGGCATGCTCTTCGCCTTCCTCTACCTGAAGTGGCGCACCCCGCGCTGGGGCCTGTCGCGAAGCTACGAGCGCTGGCGCCGCAAGCAGATGCAAAAGAAGTTCGATGTCTACATGAACCAGCGCGACCGCCACACCCCGCCCGGCGGCTGGCGCAACTAGGCGCGCCTCCTGGCGGATTCCGCCGCCGATGGCGGCCCAGGGCGGCCTCTGCTACAGTGAAGGGCTGAGTCGCCATGCTCAAGTTCCGCGACGTTGATTTCATCGGGATCGGTACGCTGCTGTCGGAAAACGAGCGCCTGGTGCGCGACAGCGCCCGCCGCTGGGTCGAGGAGCGCATCATCCCCATCATCGAAAGCTGCGCCCGCGAGGGCCGCTTCCCGATCGAACTGGTCCCCGAAATGGCGGCGATGGGTTTTTTCGGCGCCACCATGAGCGATTACGGCGGCGCCGGCATGAGCCAGGTCGAGTACGGTCTGGTGATGCAGGAGTTGGAGCGCGGCGACAGCGGCATCCGCAGCTTCGTCAGCGTCCACAGCTCGCTGGTCATGTATCCCATCCACACCTTCGGCAGTGAGGAGCAGAAACAGAAGTGGCTGCCGCCGATGCAAGCGGGCGAAGTGCTGGGCTGCTTCGGGCTCACCGAGCCGGACTTTGGTTCCAATCCCGGCGGCATGCGCACCCGCGCCCGCAAGTCCGGGAATGAGTACGTCCTCAACGGCGAGAAGATGTGGATCACCTCCGGCTCCATCGCCCAGGTGGCGCTCATCTGGGCCAAGGACGACGACGACCGCATCCGCGGCTTTCTGGTCGAAACCGACCGTCCCGGCTTCCGGGCGGAGACCATCCACGGCAAGATGTCGCTGCGCGCCTCGGTGACCTCCAGCCTTTCGCTCAACGACGTCCGCATTCCGGCGGCCAACCTGCTGCCCGGCACCGGCGGCCTGAAGAGCCCGCTGCAGTGCCTCAACCAGGCGCGCTACGGCATCGGCTGGGGCGCGGTGGGGGCGGCGATGCAGTGCTACGACACCGCGCTGCAGTACGCCGGCTTCCGCAAGCAGTTCGGCGACAAGCCCATCGCCGGCCATCAGCTGGTGCAGCAAAAGCTGGTGGGCATGATCAACGCCATCAGCCAGGCGCAGCTGCTGGCGTTGCAGGTCGGGCGGCTGAAGGACCGCGGCGAGGCCAGCCCCGCCCAGATCTCGCTGCTCAAGCGCAACAACGTGGCCATGGCGCTCGACACCGCGCGCGCCGCGCGCGACCTGCTCGGCGCCAACGGCATCGCCGACGAATATCCGGTGTTCCGCCACATGGCCAACCTCGAATCGGTGAATACCTATGAGGGGACCCACGACATTCACACCCTGATCGTCGGCCACAGCATTACCGGCATCGAAGCATTCTCCTAGCGGCATTGCGGAACGAGGACCCCGGGCAGCACTGAGGAAACGATATGCAAGCATCCCCCGCGCGGGCGCAGCAGACGGTTTTGGAGCAGGAACTTTCCTTGCAGATGTTGGGCGTGGTCGAGCAGGCGGCCATCGCCTCGGCCAAGACCATGGGCCAAGGCAACGCCAAGCTCAGCGATCAGGCGGCGGTGGAGTCCATGCGCGCCGAGATGGATCGCATGCCGTTGCGCGGCACCATCGTCATCGGCGAGGGCGAGCGCGACGAGGCGCCGATGCTGTTCATCGGCGAGCAGGTCGGCGGCGGCGGCGATGCCGCGCCCGCGGTGGACATCGCCGTGGACCCGCTGGAGGGCACCAACCTCTGCGCCACCGGAGCGCCCGGCTCGATCACCGTGCTGGCGGCCAGCGAGCACGGCGGTCTGCTGCACGCCCCCGACTGCTACATGGAAAAGATCATCGTCGGGCCGAGCTGTCGCGGCGCGGTGGACCTCGACGCGCCGGTCAAGGACAATCTCGCCGCCATCGCCCGCCGCCTCGACCGCCGGCCCGACGAGCTGGTGGTGGTGGTGCTCGACCGCCCCCGCCACCAGAAGCTGATGCAGGACATCCGCGCCACCGGCGCCCGCATTGTCCTCATCCAGGACGGCGACCTCTCCGCCGGCATCGCCACCGCCGTGCTCGGCACCGGCGTGCACGCGGTCATGGGCAGTGGCGGCGCGCCCGAGGGCGTGCTCACCGCCGCGGCGCTGCGCTGCCTGCACGGCGAGATCGTGGCCCGCCTGGTGGTGGAGCGCCCGGATGTCGCCGAGCGCGTCGCCAAGATGGGCATCCGCGATCCCAAGCGCATCTACCGCACCGAGGATCTGGCCCCCGGCCAGAGCATCCTCTTCGCCGCCTGCGGCGTCACCGAGGGCAGCCTGCTCAAGGGTGTCCGCTTCTTCGGCGACGGCGTCCGCACCCAGTCGCTGGTCATGGCCGGCGCGATGAACAAGGTCCGCTTCGTGGACACCATCCACGTCGCCCCCCGCCCCGACGCCCGCGTCCGCTTCCGCTAACCGAAGCGGCCGCTGGCGATGCGTTTGGCGCGCCCCACCGGGCGGTTGTAAAAGTACACCCAGGCGCGCACCCGGCGCCCGCCCCGCAGCCGCACGCTGCGTGCGTGGCGGACGAATAGGCTGCGCGACGGCCGTAGTTCCCGCTCTTCGTATTCATCCAGCCAGCGCAGGAGCCCACCTGCTTGTTTGGGCAGGCGATAGACCTCGCCTTGCACTGCCTCGTCCCCGGACGCGGGAACTGCGGCAGGGAACTCGCCCAAATCGTAGAGCCGCGCCCCGGGCAACGTGGCGCTGCCGACACGTTCCAACTCCGCCAGCCTCGGCCGGATCTCCGGCGGCGCCAGATGTGGCCGCAGCGTGCCGTAGGCGAACAAGTGCCGCACCGGCTTCGCGGGTTGTGTGTCTGCGCCCATCAGCAGCCTGTGTAGGTGCGCCAGGTTAGCCGGCTATTACCCCGTGCCCGCCGCCGGCATGGTGCGCCTCCACGCCAGCCAGAACAGCGCCAGCAGGGCCGCGGCCGGCGCGGCGGTCACCGCCGCCGCCCAGGGCGCGATGCGCAGCCAGGCGAGCAGCGGCATCGCCATGCAGAAGCTCAGCTCTTCCAGCATCGCCAGGACCATCAGCGCCCGGTAGCGCGCCGGATCGGCCGCGATCAGGAAAAACGCGAACTGCCAGACCAGCGTGATCACCAGGAACACGGCGTAAAACCGCGCCCCGGCGCCGGCCGCGCCCGCGGCCGGCGGGCCCATGCCGAGGTAGAGCAGCGCCGCGGCCGCCACGCCCCACGCGCCCGCCCCGGCGAATACGATCCGCGCGAAGCGCTCCCCGCTCACCGCCGCCGGCCCGTCCCGGCGCGCCTCAGTGGGCGCGCAGCGCCGGCTCGGGCTCGGCTTCCGTCGCCGCCTGGCGCTCGATCCGCATCCCGTAGAAGGAGCGCCAGACGTAGGTCAACGCCACCAGCATGAAGACCACCGCCAGCACGTGTCCCAGGGCCGCGCCCGACTTGGCCGTCAGCGACACCGCCAACTCCACCGCCAGCAGCCCGAACAGCGTGGTGAACTTGATGATCGGGTTCAGCGCCACCGAGGAGGTGTCCTTGAACGGATCCCCCACCGTGTCGCCCACCACCGTGGCCGCGTGCAGGTCGGTCCCCTTCTGCTTCATCTCCGTCTCCACGATCTTCTTGGCGTTGTCCCAGGCGCCGCCGGCGTTGGCCATGAAGATCGCCTGGTAGAGGCCGAAGAAGGCGATCGAGGTCAGATAACCGATGAACAGGAACGGATCGGCGAAGGCGAAGGCGAGGGTGGCGAAGAAGACGGCGATGAAGATGTTGATCATGCCCTTCTGCGCGTACTTGGTGCAGATCTCCACCACCTTCTTGCTGTCGGTGATCGAGGCCTTGGTCGCTCCCTCCAGCTTCATGTTGGCCTTGATGAACTCCACCGCGCGGTAGGCGCCGGTGGTCACCGCCTGCGTGGAGGCGCCGGTGAACCAGTAGATCACCGCGCCGCCCGCCAGCAGCCCCAGCAGGAACGGCGGATGCAGAATCGAGAGCTTGCCCAGATTGCTGGTCAGACCGTGGGTCAGCGCCACGATGATCGAGAAGATCAGCGTCGTCACCCCCACCACCGCGGTGCCGATCAGCACCGGCTTGGCGGTGGCCTTGAAGGTGTTGCCGGCGCCGTCGTTCTCCTCCAGGTTCATCTTGGCGCGCTCGAAATCGGGGGTGAAGCCGTACTGCTGCTGCAGCTCCTTCGCGATCCCGGGCGCCTGTTCGATCAGCGACAGCTCATACACCGATTGCGCATTGTCGGTCACCGGGCCGTAGGAGTCCACCGCGATCGTCACCGGCCCCATGCCCAGGAACCCGAACGCCACCAGGCCGAAGGCGAACACCGTCGGCGCGACCATCAGGCTGGGATCGGAGAGGCCCATCGTGCTCACCGCGTAACCCAGCGCCATCAGCCCCAGCATGCCGCAGCCCAGCCAGAAGGCGCTGAAGTTGCCGGCCACGAACCCACTCAGGATGTTGAGCGAGCTGCCGCCTTCCTCCGACGAGATCACGACCTCGCGCACGTGCCGCGACTCGGTCGAGGTGAACACCTTCACCAGCTCGGGGATGATCGCCCCCGCCA
>JAKAOE010000050.1:8377-8970 GCA_021823305.1 Acidobacteriota bacterium | reverse complement strand
GCAGCAGCCCCACCACCAGCAGCAGGAACACCAGGAACCGCCATCCCGCCCGCAGCCCTGCAAAACTGCGCTCTTCCGGAACGCTGAACAACAGGTTCATAGCCCGAATCCTACCAGACGCGGCAAATCGGAAATGCCCGAGCGCCAGCGGTCGTACCCCTGAGGCTCGCCGGGCTGCCGTCTAGCCTGGATTATTCACGAAAACACTTGAGGAGAGGAAGGGGATGCTCTACGAAGGTGTATGAACGCTGGGTTTTCGCGAACCCAGCCCCCCTTGGCGGAGCATCCCCAACGTGACAAGGTGTATTGAACCACAGCTTGCGTTTCACTTCCAGGCCCAGCCGCGGATTCGGGCGGCGTTCGACGGCGGGTTGCTGCCGCTGCGGCAGTTCGACGAGCGCCACGGGCTGACGCGCCGGCTGGCGGCGTACCTCGAGGATCGCCGGCAGGCGGGGAAGGTGGAGCATTCGATCGCGACCCTGCTGCGGCAGCGGGTGTATCAGATCGTCGGCGGGTACGAGGACGCCAACGACGCGGCGCGGCTGCGGACGGACCCGATCTTCCGTCTGGTGGCGGGGCGGGGGCCGGAGCGG
>JAKAOE010000050.1:0-8367 GCA_021823305.1 Acidobacteriota bacterium | reverse complement strand
CGCAGCCGACGCTGAGCCGGTGGGAGAACCGGGCGCGGCGGCGGGAACTGCTGGCGATGAGGGGAGAGTTGGTGGAGTGGTTCATCCGGACGTGCGCAGCGGGGGTGCGGCGGCGCGGGGAGATTCTGCTCGACATCGATTCCACCGATGACCCGACGCACGGGCAGCAGCAGTTCAGCTTCTTTCACGGCTGCTACGGGCAGCCCATGTACCACCCGCTGGGGGTGACGGAGCGCCACACCGGTTTCGCGCTGGCGCTGTGGCTGCGTCCGGGCCGGGCGGCGTCGGGGGCGGGGGCGGTGCGCCTGCTGCGGCGGCTGGGGCGGGCCTTCCCGGGGGTGCGGGTGCGGCTGCGCGCCGATGCGGGCTTCGCCCTGCCGGAGTTGTACGAGTTCTGCGAGGCGATGGGGGTCGGCTACGCCATCGGCATCGGGGTCAACCCGGTGCTGCGCCGGCAGGCCGCCCGGCTGCAGGAAGCGGCCCAACTGGCCTACGAGGCGGGCGGGCATCCGCAACGGCTCTACGGCGAGTTCCGCTACCAGGCCCGCAGCTGGGCCGGCCCGCGGCGGCTGTGCTACAAGGCCGAGCACGGCGCGGCCGGAGCGAACCTGCGTTTCCTGGTGAGCAACGAAGGCCTATCGCCGGAGGCGAGCTTCGGCTTTTACAACGACCGCGGCGAGTGCGAGAACCGCATCGAGGAACTGAAGAACGGCTTCGCCGCCGACCGGCTCAGCTGCCACCGCTTCGCCGCCAACCAGTTCCGCCTGCTGCTGCACGCCGCCGCCTACAACTTGGTGAACCTGTTCCGCCTGCGCCTGCCGCCGCGGCTCCGGCCCTTGCAGATCGAGGCCCTGCGCAACCGCGTCTTCAAGCTGGCGGCGCGCGTCCGACGCACCGCGCGCTGCGTGCGCGTCTCCTTCGCCGAAGGCTGGCCCTTCCAGGCCGACTTCGCGCGCCTGTGCCAGCGCTTCAGCTCAGCCTGAACCGACGCCGCTGTCTCAACCCCGCCACCAAACGCCGTCGCGGCGGAGCCCTGCCCGATTCCCGAGCGTGCCACGCCGCCGCCCGCCCAAACCCCACCGCCAGTCGCTCGCACCGCCAACCATCGCCAGCCGAAGCGCACCATCCGTCCCCGCCCGGTCCTTCGTGAATAATCCAGGCTAGGCGGCGTGGACGGACAGCTTTACCCGGCGCTTCAAGGCCGTGGCGATGTTCACCAGCGCATCGAGCGAGAACCTGGACATGCGCCCGCGCAGCAAGTCGTTCATGCGCGGCTGGGATATACCGCAGCGCCGGGCCGCTTCGGCTTGGGTCCACTCCGCCGACCGCACGATGGCCGCGACCTGCTGCATGAGTTCGGCCCGCAGTTGCAGGTTCGCCGCCTCGCCGGGACGGACGGCGATGGCATCCCAAATGCTACGAAACGTTTTGGTCTGCTTCTTCATGCCTGCCCCCTGTCAACTCATTCAACCGCTTCCGCGCCAACTCGATATCCCGCTGCGCGGTAGCCCGCGTCTTCTTGGCGAAGGCGTGCAGAACGTACACCGCCTCCGCCCGCCGCGCCAAGTACACAACCCGGAATGTTCCGGATACCGCCCGTACCCGGATTTCCTCCACTCCCCGGCCTATCGAGGGCATGGGCTTGAAATCGTCCGGCGGCTCGCCGCACTGCACCTTCCACAATTGAAATCCCGCATCCAGCCGAGCCTCCGCCGGGAACGCCCGGAGGCGTCGCTGCGCATCGCCCAAGAACCGGATGAGCACCACAACCGCATCATATCCATTTGGATATCGCCGGTCAAGAATAAGGGGCCGAACCCCATACGCGGCAACTTGGCGACGCCCGGGTGCCAGCGGGCGCTCGCTGCCGGGGATCGAAGTACGGCCGCAGCCCGGCCACGGGAACGGCGGTCTGGACAAAGGGCGGCCGAGCCACATCCTGCTGGCGGGCGCGGCAGGATTCGAACCTGCGACCGTCGGCTTAGAAGTTCCGACGACGCTCATTTTCGCCATCGCAGCCGGCAGCACCCAAAAGCAGAGAATAGCAGGCCTGGCGCGGGCTCACGCGCGATTCTGCCGCTCATGCGGCCGCTACCGAAAACTGCCGCTTTCTGCCAGGGGTCCCCCAACTTCCCCCCAAACTCGCCGGCGCGCCTTTGCGTGACTCGCGCGTTCGCGTACCGCGCGAAAACGCCCGAAGGCCAGCCGCAATCTGCATGCCTCGCCCGCGCGTACAAGTCGCCGTACCGCCCCCGTTTGGCGCCGCCGCTTGCCGCGCGCGCGCTGCGCGCGCACTGTTGCACCAATCCAAGCTCGCTGGTGTATGCTCGCCGATGGAGGGCAGCGCCACGCCCAAAGGCAAGCCCAGAAACAACGGCCGCTCGGAGGTAGCGACGTGACACAAGTACCGATCAGGGAGCTACACCTTTTCGGCTTGCTCGCGGTTGGCGCCTCGGTCACCGTGCTTCTGCACAGCGCAGGGCAACTGGCGTGGGCGCCGTCATCGCTGCTTGGACTCGGTTTCACCTATGTCGGGTTCGGGCTGCTTTGGCTCTTCGCGCTCGCGGAGTTCAAGCCCTATGTGGTCAAGGTGTGGGTGAACTTGGAGGCTCTACGCGACGACTTCGGCTCCGCCGACCAGGCCGCGCTCGGCAACGAGCCCGCGTTCAACAGTTTCACGTTCACCGCCCTCACCCCCGGCGCGTTCGCCTGTTCCGCCCACTCCTCCGCCGAGAGCACCGCGTATTACTCCACAAGGCTGGGCTTTGCTGGCGCGCTGCCCGGCGGCCGTCCCGGCTGGCCCGGACCGCACTTTTTTTTCGAATCGCGCAACAGGGGCCTCGTTTTCGGCGTGAGGGCCGGGGACGACTGGTGGCCGGCTCAATCGGGGCGGTTTGCCCCTGAAATCCCCAAGACCCTAACCGGCGCTGGATACGGATGGCAGGCGGTGGTTCTGCGCGTCCTCCCCTCCGGCTACCTGCCTGATCATCTTCGGGAACGGGAAGAGCCAACCCGCGTCTTCAGCCTATTCTCTTGGAGGAACAAGCGGTGGATGACCGAGTTACGCAAGGGCGGCTGGACGGTGGATGAGAACGACCCATGCACGATCACGAGCCGATATTTAAACGTCAGCTACAATTCGCTGGGGTGAAGCGACGAATAGCACCGGGCAAGTCCCGCCCAGCGCCCAGCCAGGGCAGCGACACACACAGCGACGCGCGGGCCGGGCAGCTACTCGGCTGCCAGTCTCCGCAGCGCCTCGCGGACTGCCCGCTGCATGGGCGTCTGATGGCCGCCGGGATGCCACCGAGCCAGGGCGACGCTGCGCATGCGCTCGCTGCGCTCGGCTGGCCCAACCGACGCCCAGCGTGCTTTCCCACCAAGCCGCGCCGCAGCCCTGAAAAACTCGTTGCCTACCAGCCCCGCCGTGGCCGGATTTGCCGACGCGTCGGGATTGCAGCGGCTCCATGGGCGTTTCTTCGGCGGGTCGTTCAGCCCGCTGGCGCCCGGTACATATGCCACGCCCCTGCCCAGCGGATCAGCCGCGGGGATCATGCTCCCCACCCCCAAGCTTCCTCCCCAACCAGATCCTCGGGGCGATGCCACAGCAGGCGCTCGCCCTTCAGGGTGCGCACCAGCACCTCGCCGCCATCCGCACGATAGAGCACCAGTTCCGCGAACGCGCCGGCGGGCGTCCTGGCCCAACTGCCGGGCTGCGGAAGATCGCCAGTCGGCGGCGTGGTGCAGAAGGCGCGGTCACCCAGGATCGCCAGGGTAACACCGCGCATCCGGGCGGCCCGCGGGTCCGGCTCGCACGTGCCGCAGCGCCACAGCCCCACCGAATCCTGCCACCAGTACATCCCCGAGCACTCCGGGCAGGCGTCCGGGCGATGGAGCAGGGCCAGCAGGTCTTGCTTGCGCTCACGGATGGCATCCAGCAGCCGTGCCGGCGGGGCGGCGGGCATCCGAATTCTCAACCCATCCTCCAGCGGGGTGAGGCTGCCGCCGGCCGCCTGCACCTCGCGCAGCACCTCCAACGCGGTCATAGCTTGCCCTCCCACAGGGCGCTTTGGGTGGCTGCCGGGGCGGCATTTTCGGCGCTTTCGGTTCCGGGAACCAGAATCGGTTTTTGCTCAAAACCGGGAACCAGAATAGAGCCAGTGTTTATGCGGTCGAAACCCGCTTTTTGTGATTTTGGTTTTCTGGTTCCCGCTATATGCTGGGAACCAGTATTCGGGAATCCGTTTCGGGCTATGTAAAGGAACGGTTTGCCCCGGGTTCCATCGCCGGTTCGGGCGACCTTCCCGGCGGTCACCAAGGCGGTCAGCGCGGCGCGCACCAACCGCGTCTGACCCTCCACCGCCTCCCGAATTTGGGCTTGGGTTTGCGGCTCGGCCGATTCGGCCAAAAACCCCAGAATGTCGCCTTCCGAAGTTTGGCGGTCGGCGTCGGTCTTCGTTCCAGCCAAGCCTAGCGCCATGGTCGCCGGATCGAAGCTGAGCACCGTTTCCGGCATGTCCGGGCCGGCTCGCTGCACGCTCTGGAGCGTGCGATAGGCTTCCGTGCGCTTCATCACCAGCAGCGTCGCCACCGCGCCGGCCAGGGCCGTGCTGCCCAGCGGCGCGTCTATTGCATCCGAACGGGCGCTCTTGCCCGAATGATGGAGCAGCATGACGTGCGCGCCGACCTCGCGCGCCAGATCAATCAGCGGCCCCAACGCGGCGTAAACCTCGCCGTAAGCCTTTTCGTCGCGAATCCGCGCCAGTCTGAAAACCGGGTCCACGATCACCAGCGCCGGCTTGCGCGCGCGCACCATGTCCGCCAGCGCAAAGATGCCGGCCTCCGGGGTGGGCGCGGCGTGGACGTGCAGCGGCTCCGTCCCGGTCGCGCCCAGCGCCCGGAACGTTCCCGCCACTTCCTGCTCACGCTCCTCCAAGGCGAGATAAATCACGTCGCCCTGTTTGGTTGCGCCGCCCAGGAACGGCTCACCGCGGGCAACTGCCAGCGCCAAGTTCCGCGCGAAGGTGGACTTGCCCACCTTCGGTTTTGCCGCCACCATCGAAACGGTTCCGCGTACCAGCCGGCCGGCCCACAGGTAATCGTCGGGTGCATAGTGCTTGTGCAGCAGATCGCCAATTGGCACTGGGGCGAAGCCCGCGGCTGGCGGCGGCGCGATGCCCAGCAGCTCGTTGGCGCGCTTCAGCTCCGCGCGCAGCGCGGCAACCGGATCATCGGTCGCGGAGAATCCCAGATCGGCCGCCGTCACCACGTGGGCACCTCCGCATGGCGGGTGGCGTGCAACAGGCGGTGGTACTCGCGCGCCGCCGCGTCGCCGCCGTCGGCCATCGCCGCCGCGGCTAGGCTGGCCAGGGTGGCGTCGGCGTGGCGCAGCGCATCCGTCCGCGCCCGCTCGCGCCGGCGCTGCGCGGTGTCGGCCGCCTGTCGCGTGGTGCGATCGCGCGCGAGCCGGGCGCGGTCGGCGGGCGTGGTGGGCACGCCGCAGATGTCACGCCAAGTGAGGCCGGCGGCGCGCAGCACATTGGCGGTGGCGCAGCCGGCAAAGCAGTGCAGGAGCAGCCGCCCGCCGTCGCCTTCGCGGATGCTCAGGCTCGGGCTGCTGTCCGCGTGGGCCGGGCAGCGAGCCATCCACCGGCCGGGGCCGGTGGGGCGCGCGTGGAGACGGTCGGCCACGTCGGCAGGCGTCACTTCGCCTCGCGCTCCGGCAGCGCCGGGGTGGTGCGCCGAGCGACGTAATCCCTCACCCAAGCGGCGGGGATGCGCACGGCGCGGCCAACGCGCACAACGGGGCAGCGGCGGCGCCAAACCCATTCGCGGATGGTCGCTGGCGACACGGCCAGGGCGGCGGCTACGTGCGGGATCGGCATGAGCTGCCGCGCGCCTTCGGGGTCGGGGCAGGCGGCATTACGCTTGGGTGGGGTGTTGAAATGGCTCACGGTAGGCACGAATCGGTCCTCGCCTACCGTTATCGCGCGTTTGATGCCGCGCCGGTATTGTCATTTTCGGGCACGCAGCATGCGCCTAACGTTCGGCGCCCCCAGCGGCTGGTGATACCCGGCGGCCCGATTTGCAGCGTTTAACAGTTCGGTGAACCTTACCGACCCAGGGGCTTTGCCGGTCCATTCTTCGATGCTGGCGGCCAAGTCCTTAATGCAGATTGGCCGAAAGCCCGTGTTGTATTGGCCGGGCCGGCGCGCCTTGATCCCGCCCAGCTCTTTCAGCCACCTTGGAGAGTCGGGATACTCCGGCCGCCCAGCAAGGTGGTGCTTGGCAATCCAAGCGCGCATTTTGGCGGGCGTCCCCTTGGGAAATAGTTCCCATTCAATGGGAAAATGCCCCGAAAACCACGGCTGTCGTTTGAGCTGCTGGCGCGCAAGCTTTCGACTGCGCATCCCGGCGGACTGATCCGGCCCCAGTTTGGACTTCAGCTGTACCTCTCCCCACGTAGTCGTGAAAAGTAAGCCCATGGCCAGCCTCGCGCCGTTACCGCCTGCGTAGTCGTCGAAGATTTCCGCCAGGCGCCTGCATGCGCCCAATTCGCGCTTGAGCCGTGCGCAGTAGGCAACCAGGAACGCCTCACCGTCATCCGGCACGCTCGCCCCCTTCAGCGAAGCGGCGGGCCGGGTAAGGGGACCCGACCCTTAAGCCCGCGCCCGTCGGCGCGGGCCTGCCGCATCGGGTTAATCCTACCAGTTGACAGTTTACCCAACGTTGGGTAAATTAGCTGAATGGCAAGCAAAAAGGCAAGCGAAGCGGCAAGCCTGCTGGGGAAGCGCAGCGTGCGGGCGCGAATCGCGCAGTGGGGCGAGGCCGAGTACCTGCGCCGCCAGAGCGAGTACGGCAAGCTCGGCGGCCGGCCGCGCAAGACGAAAAAGGAGGCGTGAAATGGCGGTCTACAGGCCAACCGGGCGCGGCAAGATTTTCTGGATGGACTTCGTTTTCGCCGCGCAGCGCATCCGCGAGTCCACGCACACCAGCAGCCGGACGCTGGCAAAGCGGATCGAGGCGGCGCGCCGGCGCGGGTTGGAGGAAGCGGCGGCGGGAGTGCGTCGCCAAGCGCGCCCGAAGCTCGTTTCCGTGGCCGCTGAGGATTGGATCACACAGCGGGCGCCGAAGTGGACGGCCTCCACGCTGGAAATTCACCGCCGCCACCTTGGGCATCTGCTGCCGGTGTTCGGAGGCCAACTCGCGTGCGACATCGAAGCGGCGGACATCCACCGTTACCAGCAGCAGCGGCTCGATCAAAAGGCGTCCAGGCGCACCATCAACATGGAGATTGGCACGCTTCGATCCGTGCTCAAAAAAGCTCGGCGCTGGGCGCTGATCCAGGAGGATGTGACGCTGTTCCCCGAGGATCACAACGGCAAGGGACGCAAGCTTTCTCCGCCCGAGCAGGAGGCGCTGCTCCGCGCCGCCGGTGAGTCCCGCTCCCCGGCGCTGCTGCCCTTCGTGGTTCTGGCGCTGGCCACCGGCGCCCGGTTCGGTACGATTCGCACGCTGACGTGGGGCCAGGTTGACTTCAAGGCCCGCGCCGTCAAATGGGGGCACGACAAAACCGAAGCCGGCTCCGGCCGCATCGTGCCCCTCACCGAACGCGCCGCCACGGTCTTGGAACACTGGGCGGCGCAGTTCCCCAGACGCCAGCCCGGCCATTACGTCTTTCCGCGTATGCGGATTGGCGGCGCCGGCCGTCGCGGGCCTCAGGGCGCGCGCGGGGACGCCGCCTTTGCAGCCGGTTGCGCCTACGCAACCGATCCCACGCAGCCCGTGGGCGAGATCAAAGAGGCTTGGGAAGCGGCCAAGAAACGCGCGGGGGTGGCATGCCGGTTTCATGACCTCCGCCACACCGCCGCCAGCCGGATGATGGATGCCGGCGTCCCGCTCCCCAAGGTGGCCAAGATACTGGGCTGGAAGCCCAGCACCATGGCGCTGATGGCCGCCCGGTACGGCCATTTCGATCTGGAGGATTTGCGTTCCGCGGTGGAAGCGGGGGCCGGGCCGGCCGCCGCCGGAATTGCATCTGGGTCCCCCAACTTCCCCCCAAACTTTTCCGAAGCGAAAGCGGCTGACCTCGCCAACTGATTGAAATCATTGGCGGGCGCGGCAGGATTCGAACCTGCGACCGTCGGCTTAGAAGGCCGATGCTCTGGTCCAACTGAGCTACGCGCCCCGCCCTCATTATAGGTTTCCCGTCCCGCACCTTCGCCAAACGCCACCGGATCAGCGCGGCGGAAACACCACTCAGTCCAGCGGAAACACCACCTTCAACCCCGTCACCGCCGCAAAGCCGCGATCGTGCGTCCAGATCTCCCGCGCCCCGTTGTCCAGCGCCGTCATCGCAAGATCGGA